>JBFINI010000064.1:0-11833 GCA_041611275.1 Burkholderiaceae bacterium | reverse complement strand
GCGTTCCGCTGGTGGCCGATATGTCCTCGCACATCCTGTCGCGGCCGCTGGACGTGTCGAAGTACAGCGTCATCTACGCCGGCGCGCAGAAGAACGCAGGACCGGCCGGGCTGACGATCGTCATCGTGCGCAAGGCGCTGCTCGATCGCGCGCTGCCGATCACGCCGAGCGCGTTTCACTGGAAGGAGCAGGCCGAGGCCGATTCGATGCTGAACACGCCGCCCACGTACTCGATCTACATCGCCGGGCTGGTGTTCGAATGGCTGCTGGCCGCCGGCGGCCTGCCGGCGATCGAGAAGCGCAACCTCGCCAAGGCCAGACTGCTCTACGACACGCTCGACGGCAGCGGCTTTTATTCGAACCCGGTGCGCGAGGAGGACCGTTCGAGGATGAACATCCCGTTCAAGCTGCGCGACGAATCACTCGACGGCGCGTTCCTGAAGGGCGCGCAGGCGCGCGGGCTGCTGCAACTGAAGGGACACCGCTCGGTCGGCGGAATGCGCGCCTCGATCTACAACGCCATGCCGATCGAGGGCGTGCAGGCGCTGGTCGACTACATGCGCGAATTCGAGCGCAGCCACGGTTAGGCCGAGAACCCGAGCGATGAACAAGTACCAGATCCTGTTGCTGAACAACATCTCCGCGCACGGCCTGTCGCGTCTGCCGCACGATCGCTACGCGAGCGGCAAGCAGGTCGAACGTCCGGATGCAATCCTCGTACGCTCGCACGACATGCACCCGATGGCGATTGCCGCGACCGTCAAGGCCATCGGCCGCGCCGGCGCCGGCACCAACAACATCCCCGTGGCCTCGATGTCCAAGCGCGGGGTGCCCGTGTTCAATGCGCCGGGCGCCAACGCCAACGCCGTCAAGGAACTGGTACTTGCCGCGCTGCTGATCGGCGCGCGCAATCTGGTGCCGGCGCTGCAATTCGTCGCCGAACTGTCGCCGCAGGCCGCCGATTTCGAGGCGCGCGTCGAGGACGGCAAGAAGCAGTTCGCCGGCATCGAGTTGCCGCACCGCACGCTCGGCATCATCGGCCTCGGCGCCATCGGCGGCATGGTCGCCGACACCTTGCTGAAGCTGGGCATGAAGGTCATCGGTTTCGACCCCGAAATCACCGTCGATGCAGCCTGGCGGCTGCACTCCGGCGTGCGCAAGGCGAATTCGATCGAGGAACTGCTGAAGCATGCCGACTTCGTATCGCTGCACGTGCCGCTGGTGCCGGCCACGCGCGGTCTGATCGACGGCAAGCGGCTGGCGGCGATGAAGCGCGGTGCGGTGCTGCTGAACTTTGCGCGCGATGCGATCGTCGACGAAGCGGCGATTGTCGAAGCGCTCGCCTCAGGGCACCTGAAGGCCTATCTGTGCGACTTTCCGTCGCCGCGGCTGACCGGTGTCGCCGGGGTAGTGGCGCTACCGCACCTGGGCGCCTCGACGGCCGAGGCGGAGGAGAACTGCGCGGTGATGGTGGTCGAGCAGGTGCGCGAGTTCCTCGAGAACGGCACTATCGCCAACGCAGTGAACTTTCCGAGCGTCGAGATGGCGCGCGAGTCCGAGCATCGGATCGGCATCGCCAACGCCAACGTACCGAACATGCTGGGACAGATTTCAACCACGATGGCCAAGGCCGGCCTGAACATCCACAACATGGTCAACAAGTCGCGCGGCGAGATGGCCTACACGCTGGTCGACGTCGACAGCCCGGTGGGCCAGCAAGTGATCGACGCGCTGGCGGCGATCGACGGCGTACTGTCGGTGCGCTCGATTCCGGCACACCCGGACTGATCAGAACTGCCCGCCAGGCCGCTGGCGGGCGCGCGGTTTTCAGCCGCCTTTCTTCTCGGCTTTCTTCCGTTCGGCCCAGGCCTTTTTCAGCGCGGCCGAGATCTTGCGCTTCTGCGCCTCGGTGCGCGGCTTGCGGTTGCCCTTTCCGGCCACAGCCGCGGAACTGCCCAGGGCAGCGAGCGCCTTCTTCAGTGCGTCGACCTCGGATTGCTTCTTGGCGATCTCGGCCTTGATCGCAGCTACGGCTTTACTCATCGCGGTAGTCCCTGCTCAGCGCCGGAGTATTCCGACCCAGCCGAAATTACCACTTTCAGGCGAACTGTTTAAGGTAATTTGCTGGTAATTCGATGCATGGGCGCCACAAATACCTACATTTACCTTACTTCTACGCCGGCTCCGCCACGCTCGGCAGCCCGGCTAGTGCCATCGCCAGCTCGCGCTGGTCGTAATCCTGGTCAGTGAGCTTGCCAGCGAAGTAGTCCATGTACGCCTGCATGTCGAAGTGGCCGTGGCCGCACAGGTTGAACAATATCGCGCGGCTGGTGCCTTCTTCGCGGCAGCGCACCGCCTCGTCGATTGCGCCCTTGACCGCGTGGTTGGCCTCCGGCGCCGGCACGATGCCTTCATGCCGCGCGAAGAACACGCCGGCATCGAAGCACTGGGTCTGGTGGTAGGCGCGCGCCTCGATCAGTCCGAGCTCTTTAATGTGGGAAACGAGCGGCGCCATGCCGTGATATCGCAAGCCGCCAGCGTGGAAGCCCGGCGGCATGAACGTCGAGCCGAGCGTGTGCATCTTGGCCAGCGGCGTCATGTGGCCGGTGTCGCCAAAGTCGTAGGCATAGCGGCCGCGCGTCAGGCTCGGGCATGCCGCGGGTTCGATCGCGACGATGCGCACTTTCCTGCCGCCGCGCAGCTGGCTGCCGAGGAACGGAAAGACGATGCCGGCGAAGTTCGAGCCGCCGCCGGTGCAGCCGACGATCACATCCGGATAGTCGTCGGCCATTTCCAGTTGTGCCATTGCTTCCTGGCCGATCACCGTCTGGTGCAGCAGTACGTGGTTCAGTACCGAGCCGAGCGCGTACTTGGTGTCGTCGCGGCTGGCGGCGACTTCGACCGCTTCCGAAATCGCGATGCCGAGACTGCCATTGCTGTCCGGCGATTTGGCGAGTACGGCACGGCCATAGTGGGTTTCCATCGACGGGCTGGCC
Source organism: Burkholderiaceae bacterium (assembly GCA_041611275.1). Lineage (GTDB taxonomy): Bacteria > Pseudomonadota > Gammaproteobacteria > Burkholderiales > Burkholderiaceae_F > JADJWR01. The sequence goes on along the minus strand of JBFINI010000064.1, from coordinate 8,837 downwards.
GTGCAGCTGGCGCCGTAGGTCTCCATCAGCGCCCGGCGATACGGCTTCTGGTTGTAAGACACGCGCACCATGAACACCTGCACGTCGAGTCCGAACACGGCGCCAGCAAAGGCGAGAGACGAGCCCCACTGGCCGGCGCCGGTCTCCGTGGTCAACCGCCTAACGCCCGCCTCTCGGTTGTAGAACGCTTGGGCTACCGCCGTGTTCGGCTTGTGGCTGCCGGCGGGGCTGACGCCTTCGAACTTGTAGTAAATGCGCGCCGGCGTCTGCAGCGCTGCTTCCAGCCGCCGCGCCCGATACAGCGGCGTCACGCGCCACTGCCGGTAGACCTCACGCACCGGTTGTGGGATTTCAACCTCGCGCTCGGTCGTCACCTCCTGCGCGATCAACGCCATGGGAAACAGCGGCGCCAGATCGTCCGGCCCGATCGGCTTCATCGTGCCCGGATGCAGCACGGGTGGCAGCGGCGCTGGAAGGTCGGCAAGCAGGTTGTACCAATGCTTAGGAATGCGCGCTTCGTCAAGCTGATATTTGACGCTGTCGGTCATGTCGTTCTCCGTCAACTGCGGTGGACTATAGCGAGTCGCAACAACGGGAGCGCCGACGCGAACCTGATCCGCATCAAGCGCTGTTGCCGGAGGTCGCCACCCCTTCGGAGGTATCCCCTGCGGCAGCACTTGATCCAGAGCAGGGAAATCCGTCCGCCAACTGCGCACACTCGCCCTGCCATCCAATCCGTACGCAGAGGAGTCCGCATGAATACCGCAACGGCGCTCGACAACCCGGTCGATCGTTCACTGGCCGAAATCGCGCGCGAGCTGCCAGGCGCAACCGCCGTGTTTCGTCGCCACAAGCTCGATTTCTGCTGCGGCGGCAGCCAGTCGTTACGCGAAGCTGCGGCCGCCGGCAGCGTCGACGAAAATGCAATCACGCGTGAGCTGAGCGCGCTCACGCCCTCGGAGGCGGAGGCCCCAGAAGCGCCGCTGCCGCTGATCGATCACATCTTGACGCGCTTTCACGAAACGCACCGGCGCGAGTTGCCGGAACTGATCACGATGGCCCGCCGAGTCGAGGAAACGCACGCCCAGCATCCCGTGGTGCCGAAAGGGCTGGCCCACCTGCTCGAGCAGATCGCCGAAGCGATCGAGGAGCACATGCAGAAGGAGGAGCAGATCCTTTTTCCGATGATGCGCGCCGGCATCAGCGGCATGGTTTCCGGGCCGATCGCCGTGATGGAGCACGAACACGTCGAGCATGGCGAGCGTCTACGCCAGCTCGAGGCGATGACGCACGATCACACACCGTCGACCGATGCCTGCGCGACGTGGCTGGCCCTCTATGCGGGCACGCGCAAACTGGTTGACGACGTGATGCAACACATCCACCTGGAAAACAACGTACTGTTCCCGCAGTTCTCGTCGGACGCCCGTTGATCGACGCAGTGGCAGCGGCACGCCCCGCCACCGCTGGCCAGGACACTGGCGGGTGGCAACGCGCTTCAGCGCTCCGGCAGCCGCCGCGCCCGCAGCGGCGCGTTTACTTGTAGCGTGACGACAGCGCGTCGAACGAGCGAGCGAGCTCGTACCAGGCCTTGTGCACGCCGTGCGTGACCTCGTCCCAGTTTTGCAGCCGGGATAGCACGTCGCCGCGCTGAACGCGGAACGCCTGCAATTGCTTGCGTGCCTCGACGCGCGCATCGCCCGCGAGTTGCTCGACTCGTTCGCTCAGCTGATCGAGGCGGGTGTCCAGATCTTCAAGCTGCGACTGCAATTTCTGCCGATACTCATCCTGATTGCTCATGGCTGGCCTCCGATAGACCGATTGAACGGTCGGTGTCACCGCCCAGGCATCGCCTCGCTCAGTCGGGACGGCGGCGCGCATGCGTTCGATGCGCACAGTGGTATGGATGGGCACCTGCTCACCGCTTGCAGACAGCGCCTACCTACACGAATGGGCAATGACGTTGGCCGACAAACCCAGTGTCGCGCTCGGGTCCGGCAGCTTCAACCCTCACCGCACCGGTTCCTTGATCCGCATCGAATCCGGCGCGACGCTCGCCCCCGGTAATTCGCTCGCATCCCGCGGATGCGCGACCAAACGATATGGCGCCACCGGTGCGGTCGGGCGCCTCCGGCCCATGGGCAGCGATCAATGTGATCGCCGACGTACGAGACGCGGCGAGTCTGCGACCTGGCGACCGCTAGGGCGGGTTGCCTTCGCGCAGCGCCGCCGCGCCGCCGGGCCGCTCGGCGCGCATGCGCCATTGCGTGATCAGCACGATCGCAAGCGCGCTCGCACCGGCAATGTCAGTGATCCAGCCCGGCTTGATCAGGCAGATCGCGCCAGCGAACAGCACCACCCTCTGCCAGCGGTTGGCCACGCCGAGGTAGTAGCTATGCAGCGAGCCGGCGAGCATAGTGACGCCGACCGTCGCCGAGACGATCGCCAGCGCCACCCGCCAGCCTTCGCCGATCAGCAGCAGCGCCGGCGCGAAGGCGAACATGAATGGCACGATGTACCCAGTAGCGCCGAGCTTGACCGCCGCCCACCCCGTGTCCCACAGGTTCGAGCGCGACAGCCCGCAGGCGGCGTAAACGGCAAGCGCCACCGGCGGTGTGATGGCCGACAGGATCGCGAAGTAGAAGACGAACAGGTGCGCCGCCTGCACGACGATGCCGAGCTTGACCAGCGCTGGCACCAGCAGCGCGACCTGGATGATGTACGCGGGCGTGGTCGGCAGGCCCATGCCGAGGATGATGCCGGCCACCGCCGTCAGCATCAGCGCCGGGACCAGGTTGTTCTGCGCGACGGTCAGCACGAAGCTGGTGAAGGTGAGCCCCAGACCAGTCTGCGCAATGGCGCCGATGACGATGCCGGCGCAGGCACAGGCCGCGGCGATGGCCAGGGTGCCGCGCGCGCCGGATTCGAGCGCATCGACGATCGCTTTCAGGTTAATTTCGGCGCGCGTGCTCTTGCGCATCAGCGCCACCGGCACCACCGACAGGATGCCGAACATCGCCGCGTACGGCGCACTGTATCCGTAGACCAGCACGCCGACGATGATCAGCAGCGGCAGGAACAGGTGGCCGCGTTCCTTCAGGACATCGATCAGCCGCGGACACTCCTCGCGCGGCAGGCCCTTCATGCCGGTGCGCAGCGCCTCGAAGTGCACGGCGACGAACACCGCGACGTAGTACAGCAGCGCCGGCACCAGGGCGAATGCGGCGACGGTCAGGTAGGAGACGCCGAGGAATTCGGCCATCACGAAGGCGGCCGCGCCCATGATCGGCGGCATGATCTGGCCGCCGGTTGAGGCCACCGCCTCGACCGCGCCGGCGAACGCCGGCCGGTAGCCGAGCCGCATCATCATCGGGATCGTGAAGGTGCCCGTGGTCATCACGTTGGCCACCGCGCTGCCGGAGATGGTGCCGAACAAGCCGCTGGTGATCACCGCGACCTTGGCCGGGCCGCCGACCGAGTGGCCGGTGAGGCTCAGCGCGAAGTCCATGAACATCTTGCCGGCGCCGGAGCGCTCGACAAAGGCGCCGAAGATGATGAACAGGATCACGTAGGTTGCCGAGACCGACAGCGGGATGCCGAAGATGCCTTCGGTGGTCAGGTAGTTGATCTCGATCACCGAACCGGGCGCCACGCCGGCGACGAACAACGCATAGGCGACGAAACACAGCGCGGTGATCGGCAGCGCCAGCCCGATCACCCGCCGCGTGGCTTCCAGCACGATGAGGATGAAGATCGTGCCGAGAATCAGATCCGAGGTGTAAAGGTCATCGACGAAGACGAAGCGGTCGTACAGATACTTGTGATTGAGCCACAGGTAACCGATGGTCACCATCGAGACCACGATCAGCAGCCAGTCGTCCCACCGCGGCAGCTTGCCTTGGCCGCGGCCGAAGCGCGGAAAGAGCAGGAAGATCAGCACCAGCGCGAACAGCAGGTGGGTGCCGCGGAAGAAGAACGCCTCGGGCGCACCGATGAAGGCGATGACGAGGTGATAGACCGACATCGCCACCGCAATCCAGCGGATGCAGCCGTTCAGCGCGCTCGTGAAGGTCATCGTGGTGTCCCCAGGCGGGAACTACGCTAGGCGGAAAGCGAAAAGAGGCGGAAACCCGCGGCCGGCAACGGCAGACCGGCCGCGGGAAATGAAGATGACTACAGGGCTTTGACTTCCTTGTAGTACTTCATCGCGCCGGGGTGGTAGGGAACGCCGATGTTGGTCGCCATGTCCTTGGCGTTCAATCCCTGCACCGCCTTGACCACGGCGCCGAGATTGTCGACGTTTTCGACCAGCGCCTTGGTGATCTTGTAGACGGTATCGGCGGGCAGGTCGCAGCGGGCGATCAGGTGGGTCCAGGTGCCGATCGTCTGCACGTCCTTGTCCTGCTTCGGATAGCTGCCGGCCTTGATGATGCGCTTGTCGTAACCGCCATTGAGTTTCTGCAGTTCCTTCAGCTTTTCGTCAGGCACCTCGAGCACGCGAATGTCGCGCGCGCTGGCCAGGTCCATCACCGACGAGGCCGGCACGGTGGTGATCAGCGTGAAGACCTGCGCCTGGTTGTCCTTCAGCTGTGATACCGAGTCGTTGTACGAACCGTGGTTGACCTTCGACAGCGTGTCGTAGCTCTGGCCGTAGACCTGCAGCACCGCGCGCGTCATCTGCTCGCCGGTGTTGCCCTTCTGCTGCGTCGACAGGCCCTTGCCCTTCACGTCGGCCGGCGTCTTGATGCCCGAATCGGCCAGCGCCACCATGTGGAAGTACTGGAAGTACAAAGTGCCGACCTGGCAGACGTTGGCGGTCTTTTCCTTGAACGGCTCGCGCCCGGCGATACCATCGACGGTCGACACGCCGTTGCCGAAGCCCAGATCCGCCTTGCCGGCCTGCACGCCGAGCACGTTCGAAATGCCGGCACCCGGCAGCACCATCACGCTGGAGCCGGGGATCGACTTCTCGATGATGTTCTGGATTGCGCCGCCGAGCGGGTACCACGATCCACCCTGCGGGCCGGTCATCAGCTTCAACTGCTGTGCCGAGGCGACACCGGCACCCAATGCGGCGACGGCGAACGCGGTGGCAACGAGTCCCTTACGAAAATGCTTCTTCATTGCGGTCTCCTTGTTTGTTGCGGCTCGACGCACTGTCGTCCAAGTTGGCAGCGGTTGTGCTGCCGGACCCAGAAGACCCCCGTGTGATTCACCGCGGTACTACCGACATGCCTGACCAGAACCGGTCAGACTCATGGTAGCGCTCGGCCTGGGCATCGGCAACACGAGCCGTTCTCGAACTGGGCGAGTTCCAATTCCAACCATTGCCAGCGCAACGCTGCGCGTTTGCAGCCCGGCAACGCCGGCATTATCGTCGACGGCCGCGCCGAACCCGAAGGAGACGCCATGCCCGTGCCCACCAACCCTTTCAAGCGCGCGCTGCGCGAGGGCCGACCGCAGATCGGACTTTGGTCGAGCCTGGCCAGCCACATCACTGTCGAGGTGGTCGCCGGCGCCGGGTTCGACTGGCTGCTGCTGGACATGGAGCATTCGCCGAATGAAGTGCCGATGGTTCATTCGCAGTTGCAGGCGGCCGCCGGCGGCACGGCGCACGCGATTGTGCGGCCGCCGTGGAACGACATGGTCGTCATCAAGCGGCTGCTCGACGTCGGCGTGCAGTCGCTGCTGATCCCCTACGTGCAGACCGTCGAAGAAGCGCGCAACGCGGTGGCCTTTACGCGCTACCCGCCGCAGGGGCTGCGCGGCTTTGCCACCGGCCCGCGCGCCAATAACTACGGCCGCATTACAGACTATGTGCAGAGCTACGCCGAGCAACTTTGCGTGCTGGTGCAGATCGAAACGCGGCTCGGGCTAGACAACCTCGAAGCGATTGCCGGCGTTGACGGCGTCGACGGCGTGTTCATCGGCCCGGCCGATCTGGCCGCAGCACTCGGCCATCCCGGCGAACTGAAGCATCCCGCAGTGCAAGCGGCGATCGAAGACGCGATCAAGCGCCTGGTCGCCTGCGGCAAGCCGCCGGGCATCCTGACCGGCGACGAGCCGTTGGCACGCCGTTATCTCGAACTTGGCTGCTTGTTCACGGCGGTCGGCTCCGACCTCAACCTGCTGGCACGCGGCGCCGATGCGCTGGTCGCACGCTTCAAGGCCGGACGCTAGCGGTTCCCACGGCGGTCGCGGACCGGTTCGGCAGACGCCTAAACGGCGGCGAGCCGGCGCACCTCTTTGCCCGGCAGGCCCACAGCTTCCGCCGCATCGAGGATCTGTTGCCAGGTCGTCGCGTCGATCGGAATACCCTCGGCAAGGCGCGCGCGGCGCGACTCGCGCTCCGGTTCACCGGCAAGTCGCACATGGTCGACGCCACGCAGCGGCGGCGAGGCGCGTACCCATTCGGCGAAGTCCATCGCCTCGCGGGCCAGCCGTTCGGCGGTACCCAGCCGGTGGGGATCAACGATAAAAGTCAGCATGTTGTTGATGATCGCCCGCTCGCTCGGCCGGCTGTGCAGCGTGACACCGCCGGCCAGCGCGCCGCCGAGAATCTCGCAGACCACCGCCATGCCGTAACCCTTGTGCTCGCCGAAGGTGACGATCGCGCCGCCCGGATCGCTAAACAGCGCACCGGGGTCAGTGGTCGGCTCGCCGTGCGCATCGAGCAGCGTCTCGGACTTGACCTGCTCGCCCTTGTTGTAAGCGACGCGCACCTTGCCCATCGCGATGCGGCTGGTGGCGAAGTCGAGCACGATCGGCTCGCCGTCGGCCATCGGAATGCCGACGCAGAACGGGTTGGTCACAAAGCGCGCGTCGCGGCCGCCGAACGGCGCCACGACCGGCTTGCTGATCACGTTGACGAAATGCACCGACACGTAGCCCGCCTCGATGCACTGCTCGGCCCAGGCGCCGATGCGGCCGATGTGATGGCTGTTGGCGAGGCCGACGACCGCCACGCCGTGCGTGGCCACCCGCTCAATGCCGAGTGCCATCGCGTCGAAAGCCATCACCTGCCCGTAGCCGGCATTGCCGTCGAGCATCAGCAGCGGCCCGGCATCGGTGACGACGCGCAATCGCTGATTGATGCGCAAGCCTCCCTCGGCCAGCGCCTCGACGTAGCGCGGCATCATGCCCACGCCGTGCGAATCGTGGCCGGTCAGGTTCGCTTCGACCAGGTTCTCGGCCACCAGCTGCGATTCGCGATCGCTGGAGCCGGCGCGCGCGACAATGGCGCGAATCGCCGCCGTCAGCGCTTCTGCCGCCACGGTCACGCCGGTCATCGTGTTCTCGTTCAACCCTGGCTCCTTCTCGTTTGCAGCGACGCACTGCCTGCAGGCCTGCTCGCCCTGTGCAGACGAGCGTCGATGGTATCGCCGTCGCGACGCTGCGGGTTATCCCGGGTGACCGGGCCGGCGTGGCACTGGTCTAATTCGTCCGCCTCTGATGGGGAGTAGCCGGGCCGGCGTGCAGTGCGCGTCAGGCCGACCGTGGTGCCGCCAATACGGACGCAGCGCGACTCGGCGTGAGTCGCTTGTGCCCGGCGCCACGGGCCGAAGCCGCAAGGGCATCGGCCGGCCAGACCAACGGGCGATACGACTCTCATACGGTCCGCGCCGGGACCGATTGCACGGAGTTCGCCATGGTTGGCACGCCGCTCGCGTGGTCGCTGTTCGCTGTCTTTGTCCTGATCGCCCTGCTCGTCGACTTCTTCGCACTGCGCAAGCAGGGGGCGCACCGGGTGTCGATGAAGGAGGCCGGGATCTGGTCGCTCATCTGGGTCGCCGTGTCGTTCGTCTTCGTCGGCTGGTTATGGTGGTATCTCGGCGGCCTCGATGGCAATGCGGTGGCCGATGTCAAGGCGCTCGAATTCATCACCGGCTACCTGATCGAAAAGGCGCTGGCGGTGGACAACATCTTCGTCTTCCTGATGCTGTTCACCTACTTTGCCGTACCGTCAGAGTTCCAGAAGCGCGTGCTGATGATCGGCATCCTTGGCGCCCTGGTGCTGCGCGCGGTGATGATTCTGCTCGGCGCCTGGCTAATATCGCAGTTCCACTGGGTGCTTTACCTTTTCGGCGCCTTCCTGGTCTTTACCGGCGTGAAGATGTGGTGGGCCGCCGGACAGGAACCCGATCTTGAAGGCAACCCGGCGCTGAAATGGATCCGCCGGCGGATGAAGATCGCGCCGGACTACGACGGCGAGAAGTTCTTCACGGTGATCGACGGGGTGAAGACGGCCACCCCGCTATTGGTGGTGATCCTGCTGATCGGCATCGTCGACCTGGTGTTCGCAGTCGACTCGATTCCGGCCATCTTCGCCATCACCACCGACCCGTTCATTGTGCTGACCTCGAACGTCTTTGCGATCCTCGGCCTGCGCGCGATGTACTTCCTGCTCGCCGGCATGCATGAGCGCTTCCACCTGCTGTCCTACGGGCTGGCGATCGTGCTCGTCGGCATCGGCGCCAAGATGCTGCTGGTCGACCTCTACAAGGTACCGGTAATCTGGTCGCTGGTCTTCACGTTCCTGACGCTGGCCACGACGATGATCCTGTCCCTGCGCATTCCGGCACACGGCAAAAGCGGCGGAGCGTATCCGTTCAAGGCGAAGCGGGCACCGGCGCCTGCTCGCCCCGCCGCCCACGAATAAATCGCCTCGAACCGGCGGCCGTCGTTGCGGCCGCAGGGCATCGACAACGATACGGACGCAAACCGCCTGGCGCCTTTGCCCTCGTGCCGTCGCCCGGCCGCCCGAAGGCGGCCCGCTGACTTCCACCGCGTCATGTGCAACTGCGCGCCGAAGGCACGCGTACACATGAGGCGCCCGC
>JBFINI010000063.1:0-11954 GCA_041611275.1 Burkholderiaceae bacterium | reverse complement strand
GATTCGTTTCGGGCGCTGAAGGTGGCGCGCGAGTACGACGCCGACCTGCCAGTGCTGGTGCTCTCCGGCGAGATGTCCGAAGACCTGGCGGTGGCGACACTGCACGCTGGCGCCGACGACTTCATCCTGAAGCTGCGCATGCTGCGGCTGGCGCCGGCGCTGAAGCGGGCGCTGGAGGCGGCAGCCGTGCGCCGCGAGCGCCGCACTCAGGCGCAGCGCCTTCGCGAACTGACGGCGCACCTGGAGCGGGTGCGCGAAGAAGAGCGTCATGCGCTGGCGCGCGAACTGCACGATGACGTGGGCGCCCTGCTCACCGCGCTGAAGTTCGAGCTGTCACACCTGGCCCGCGAGCTGTATGGCCGGCCGGCCGTGGCGCCGCGGGTGCGCGCCATGCAGGAGCTGCTGGCGCAGGCGGTGGCCGCCAGTCATCGCATCCAGTACAACCTGCGGCCGCCGGTACTCGACGCCGGGCTGCCAGCGGCACTCGACTGGCTGGTGCGCGGCTTCATTGAGCGCACCGGCGTGGCCACGCGCTATGAAAGCAATCGCGATGCGCTGCAGATGGCGCCGACCAAGGCGGCCGCGCTGTACCGCTTCGCCCAGGAGTCGCTGAACAACGTGACCCGTCATGCACAGGCCACTGGCGTGCACGTGACTTTGTTTGCCACCGACGACGAAGTCACGCTGGAGATCACCGATGACGGCATCGGTTTCGATCCGGACATGCTCGCCTCGGCCCCCGGCTTCGGCCTGCGCGGACTCATCGAGCGCGCCCATTCGCTCGGCGGCTGGGCGGAGATCAGCAGCGCGCCGGGTCGCGGCACCACCGTGATGCTGTCGGTACCGCTCGGCGCCGACGGCGTGACTCCGGCAGCAACCCGCGAGTTGCCGCTCGTGGATCCCGACTGAGGCCTTGCCGATGCCGGCACGCACCATCATCGTCGATGACCACGCGATCGTTCGTCGCGGCATCGCGCAGATCCTGTCCGACAACCCGCAGGTGCAGATCGTCGCCGAAGCCACCGACTATCCGACGCTGCGTATCGCATTGCGCACGCACGGCGAGATCGACCTGCTGGTCACCGACATCGGCCTGCCGGGCAAGGACGGCATCGAGATCCTGCGCCTGCTGCGCGAGGAAATGCCGAAGCTGAAGGTGCTGGTGCTGTCGATGTACCCGGAGGACCAGTACGCGGTGCGGGCCTTCCGTGCCGGCGCCGCCGGCTACCTGAACAAGGCCAGCGCGCCGGAGCGCCTGCTCGAAGCCGTCGATGCCGTGCTGGCCGGCCGCAAGTTCGTCACGCCCGAGATCGCGCAAGCACTGGTCGACAACCTGCAGGCGCCGCAGCAGGCCGCGCCGCACGAGCGGCTGTCCGACCGCGAGTTCCAGACACTGAAGCTGATCGCTTCCGGCAAGCGCCTGGCCGACATCGCCGAGGCGCTGGCCCTGAGCCCGAAGACGGTCAGCGTCTACCGGGCGCGGATCCTGGAAAAAATGGGCCTGCGCAATAACGCCGAACTGACGCATTACGCGATCAGGAACGGGCTCGTATGAAGGCGCAAGCGGTGGTCGGTGATCCCACGATCAGGAATCCGGGGTCAGTGAAGATCGACGGATAGAAGATCGACGGATAGCGGGCTCACACCGACTTCAGCACCCGATTCTTGCCGGCGCGCTTGGCCGCGTACATCGTCTCGTCGGCACGCTTGATCAGATCGTCGACCGCCTCGCCCTCGCGCCACTGCGCGGCGCCGCCGGAGAAGGTCAGGATCCGGCTTGCGGCCTCGAACTGGAACGGATTGACCGCCAGCAGCTGCAGGCAGCGCTCGACGGCCAGCACGGCCTCGTCGGCACCAGTGGCCGGCAGCAGCACGATGAACTCTTCGCCGCCGATACGAGCCAGAAGGTCGGTCGGCCGCAGCGTGGCCCGAATCGTCTGCACGAGATGGACCAACGCCCGATCGCCGGCCAGATGGCCCAGCGAATCGTTCAGTCTTTTGAAATTATCCAGATCGATCAGCACTGCCGCCAGCGGCGTACGGTACCGCGCGGCGCGCGCGCTTTCGATCCGGAACGCCTCTTCGAATCCGCGCCGGTTCAGCGCCTGGGTCAGTGGGTCCTTTTGCACCAGCGACGAGACCTGCGCCAGTTCGCGCTCCAGATCGCGCATCCGCGTTTCATAGATCTCGACCTTGCGCCGCGCCCCTTCGAGTTCGTCACGCGATGACTGCAGGTTGGTGCGCATCGACGCGGTATCGGACAGCAGCCCGCCGACCACCCCGGAGAGCGTCTCGAAGTCGGTCGCCTCCTCGAGCTGCTTCTGATAACCGCCGATCTGTTCGTAGAAGCGACCGGTCGAATCGCCCATCGTGCCCAGGCGTGAGACCAGTGTGGCGAGCATTTCCTTCAAGGCCAGCTTGGCGTCGGTCAAGCCGCGCCTGGCCGCCGACTGACGTTCGATCACCGCGGAAAGCTGTTGTTCTGCATCGCTGAGCTGCGTCGGCGTCAGCGGACCGTCAAGCAGCGAGCGGATCGGCTCGAGCTGGCCGGCGAGCCAGACCTCGTCGGGCGTCAGCGACTTCATGTTGTCGCACAGTAGTCCCAGCAGTCGCTGCAATCCGGCCTTGATCCGATGTTCATCCTCGATCTGCCGGTCGATCGCGGTCACGACATCGACGAATCGCGGCACCAGGTTCGCCGCTGCGTCGGCGCTTGCCTCGCGTGCGAACTGGCGCAGACGGGTCGCGGCCGGGGTGGCCTCGCCACAGGCGTGCTCGAGCAAGGTCGTCGCGCGCAGTGCGACCTGCTGCCAGGCGCTCGAGCGAGCGCGCTCGCCTTCAAGCCGGTCGGCCAGATCGGGATCGGCATAGCGCCCGGCCACCGGCAACGTCTGCTCGACCGTGGGCGCAGGCGCCGGCGGCGATTCGACCCGTGGCGGCGTCGGGCCGGCCAGTGCCGGTCCCCATGAATCAATCAGTTTGCGACACCGCTCGAGCGCGATCTCGGGCTCAGTGGCGGCCGCCTCGATCACGTGCGCGATCGCTTCCAGCTTGCGCGCCCGCGTCCAGTTCGCGTGCAGGGCGTCGGTGGTCTTCAGCAGCGACAGGGTCAGGTGCGGCCAGCCGGAACCGGCGCTGCCGGCACCGCGGCTCAGTGCGCCATCGAGCATCGACTGCACGGCGCCCCAGTCGCCCTGGCGCGCGCGCTCGACGATCGGCCCGATCTCTTGGGCACCGAGCCGGTTGCTTCGCAACAGATCGCGCAGCACTTCGCGCAGCAATGCCAGCGGCGAACCCGATGCCGTGCCGCCGTTGACTTCGTGATAGACCTCGGCGAATGCTTCCGGTGTCGGAATACGCCGCCGCTCGGCAAGCGTCTTCAGCGTCCTTCTGGCCGCCTCGGCCAGCTGCGCGGACCGGGCCGCGGTCGCGTCGTCCATCTTCATAGCTGCAGATCCTCCGCCAACGGCGCCAGACCCGCCACGCCGTTGGCCGACCGTTGTAGATATTCGAGAAAGTCGAGCGCCGGCAGCGCCTTGGCGAACAGCCACCCCTGCTGCAGCACGCAGCCCTGTTCGGCCAGACGGCGCATCTGGCCCGCCGTTTCAACGCCTTCGGCGACCACGCGAAGCCGCAGGCTGTGCGCCATGGCGATGATGGCGGCGACGATCGCCGCGTTGTCGCCAGCGGTTTCCAGATCACGGACAAACGAACGATCGATCTTCAGTGTGTCGATCGGCAGCCGCTTCAGATAAGACAGCGACGAGTAGCCGGTGCCGAAGTCGTCGATCGACAGCGCGATGCCAAGCTGCTTCAGCGCCAGCAGCAGCGGACCAGCCGATTCGATGTTTTCCATCAGCACGGTTTCGGTCAGTTCGAGCTCCAGCAGCCCGGGGTCCAGGCCGGTGGCCGCCAGTGCCGCACGCACCGGTACCGAGAGATCGGCACGCTGCAGGTGGCGGCTGGAGACATTGATCGACACCGGCACCGGAGCGACGCCGGCGTCGCGCCAGGCCACTAACTGCCGGCACACCTCGTCGATCGCCCATTCGGTGATCGGCAGAATCAGACCGGTGTCCTCGGCCAGCGCGATGAAATCCCCCGGCGGGATCAGCTCGCCGTCACGGCGCCAGCGCAGCAGTGCCTCGGCGCCGACGACCCGCCCGGCCGCGACATCGATCTTCGGCTGGTAGTGCAGCACCAGTTCGTTGCGGGCGAGCGCGTGGTGCAGCGCGACCTCCAGCCGCCAGCGGTCGGCACTGACCGATTGCATTGATGTGTCGTACGCGCGCCAGCCGTTGCGGCCGCTTTCCTTGACCGCATACATCGCGATGTCGGCCTTGCGCACCAGCGTATCGACGTCGGCGCCATCGCGCGGGAAGATCGACAGGCCGATCGACACCGTCGCGAAGACCTCGTGTCCGCCGCAGGTGATCGGTTGACGCAAGGACTTGAGCAGGCGCGGCGCGATGCGTTCGGCGACGGCGGCATCGAAAAGATCGGTCAGCAGCACCGTGAATTCATCGCCGCCGAGACGGGCCACGCTGCAGCCAACGTTACCCGGTGCGTCGAACGGATCGCCGGCGATGGTGTCGATGCGGGCGACCGTGTCGGTTTCCCGCACTGCCGCGTAAAGCCGCACCGCCAGCTCGCGCAGCAGCTGATCACCGACGTCATGGCCGAGCGTGTCATTGATGTGCTTGAAGCGGTCGACATCGATGAACAACACGGCCACCTGCGTGCCGTTGGCCGCGGCGCGGGCCAGGCTTTCATTGAACTGGTCACGGAAGAAGCGACGATTGGGCAGGCCGGTCAGACTGTCGAAATTGGCCAGGCGGCGTATCTGGTCCTCGGCCTGCTTGCGCTCGGTCACGTCCTGCACGACGCCGTGAACGGTGAGGGCCTGGCCATTGGCATCACGGTCGACTTCGGCTTCGACCCGAACCGTGCGGCTCTGGCCGTTCGGCCGCATCAGTCGGCATTCGAAGTGCAGCTGGGTCGACGAATGGCGCGCCTGCTCCAGCAGTTGCTGCAGTCGCGGTCGATCCTCCTCGGCCACGCGGCTCCACAGGAACCAGTCGGCCAGACCCTCGGCCTGCTTCGGCAGTCCGGCGATCGCGTAGAACTCGTCGGACACGCGTACCCACTGGCGCGCGAGGTCCCATTCCCAGCTGCCGATGCGGGCGATGCGCTGCGCCTTGTTCAATTTGCGCTGGCTGGTCAGCAGCGCCTCGCGCGTGCGCGCGGCGCGCAGCATGTAACGCAACCGCTCCGACAGCAGCGTCCACTGGCTGCTGGTCTTGACGAAGAAATCAGTGGCGCCGGCCTCGTAGGCACGGGTAATCGACAGCTCGTCATCCAGCCCGGTGAGCATCAGCACCGGCACATGTTCGCCGCTAGACGTCGAACGCAGCTTCTCGCAGGTCGCGAAGCCGTCCATGCCCGGCATCAGCGCATCGAGCACCACCACGTCCGGGTGGGCGCTGGAAAACAGGGCCAGCGCCTGCGAGCCGCTTTCGGCCTCGACCACCCGCCAGTTGCGTTGGGTCAGCGCACTGGCGGTGAGCAGTCGCGCCACCGGATCGTCATCGACCAGCAGCACGCATTCGCCGTCGCCGCCGCCATCGAACGCCTGGTCAGGTTGGCGTGAATTCATGTCGAAACCTGGCTCAATGTGCACGCCGCAGCCGTGTCGGTTTCAAGCTCACGCAATGCAGTCACCGCCTGCTCGTAGTCAATGCGGGCTTTCGCCCACAGCGCCGCCGCCTCATGCAGTTGACCGGCGCGCGCCATCGTTTCGAGTTCGGCACAGCGCCGCGACAGCTTCATTGCGCCGAGACTGCCGCTGGCAGTCTTCAGCGTATGCGTGGCCAGTCGAAGCGCCTCGGCGTCGTCCGCGCTCAGCGCGGCAACGATGCAGTCGACCAGCTTTGCCGCGCTTTCGATAAACATGTTGCGCAGGCGCGGCAGCAAATTGGGCGCGCCGCGGCGCTGCATGTCGCGCAATCGATCGATTGCACCCATGTCGAGCACTGTCGATGTGACGGACTGCGTGGCTCGGCTCTCGTCGTCCGCGCTTGACCCTGCGGTCTCGCGTCTCACACTGACGCTCGCCGGCGCCAGATGTGCGACGGCCGGCCCGCGGTCGCCCAGCCAGTGCAGCAGCGTATGCACCAATCGCTTACGGCGCACCGGCTTGGCCAGGTAGTCACTGAATCCCGCTGCCCGGCAGCGTTCGGCATCACCGGCCAGCGCATTGGCAGTCAGCGCGATCACCGCCGCATCGGCCGGCGTGCCGTCGGCGTCATCCGCGGCGCGCAGTCGGCGCACAACCTCATAGCCGTCGACGCGCGGCATCTGGCAGTCCATCAGCACCAGGTCGTAGCGATTCTGGCGCAGCATCCGCAACGCCTTGTCGCCGTCGGCCGCTACATCGAGGCGACAGCCGTACTCGACCAGCATGGCACGCACGACTTCCTGGTTGACCGGGTTGTCTTCGGCAAGCAGCAGATGAACCCCGCGCAGCCAATGTTCGGCCGGTGCCGCACCGGGCGCACGGGCGCTGTCGCCAAGGGCCAGCGTCAGCGCATGGGCCAGGTCGGCCTGCCGTATCGGTTTGGCCAGTTGCACCTGAACGCCGGCCGCCTGGGCGCGATTCGTTTCCGAGGTATCGTTGATCGAGGTCAGCATCAGCACCGGCAGGTGTTGCAGCTGCGGCTCGGCACGCAGCCGCTCGATCATGGTCGCGCCGTCCATCACTGGCATCTTGAGGTCGACCACGACGACATCGAATTGACGGCCGGCCGTTGCCGCAGCGCGCAGCAGTTCCAGGCCATGCGCACCCTGCACCGCACTGGCCACGTGCATGCCGAAGGCGTTGAGTTGGCCTTCGAGCACGTGCCGGTTGACGGGATTGTCTTCGACCAGCAGCACATGCTTGCCCTGCAGCCATGCTGCGGCCGTCGGCGCCGGTAACGCCAGTGCGTCGCCGGCGTCTAGACAGATCTCGAATCGAAAGACCGACCCCTGGCCCGGCGTGCTGTGCACGTCGATGCGGCCACCCATCATGCCGACCAATTGCTGGCTGATCGTCAGGCCCAGCCCGGTGCCGCCGAACCGCCGCGACATCGACTGGTCAGCCTGCATGAACGGTGTGAACAGCCGCGCCAGCGCCTGCGGGGCAATGCCAATGCCGGTATCCCGAATCTCGAAGCACAGCCGATGACCCGGCTGGTCAGCCGCTGGCGGATCGCATTTAATCGTCACTACCACTTCGCCGTGCTCGGTGAACTTGATCGCGTTGCCGACCAGATTCGCAAAAACCTGGCGCAGTCGCACGGCGTCGCCAGCCAACACGGCCGGCACCGCAGGATCGATATGGCAGGCGAGCTCAAGGCGCTTTTCATGCGCGCGCGGTGCGAGCATCTCGAACACGTCCTCGATCAGCACGCGCAGGCAGAAGTCGCTGCGTGCGAGTTCGAGCCTGCCAGCCTCGATCTTCGAGAGGTCGAGGATGTCGTTGATGATGTCCAGCAGTATTTCGCCCGAGCGGTACACGGCCTCGACAAAGCGCCGCTGCCTGGTGCTGAGCGAAGTGCCGAGCAGCAGCTCGGTCATGCCCAGCACACCGTTCATTGGCGTGCGGATCTCGTGGCTCATGTTGGCGAGGAACTGGCTCTTGGCACGATTGGCCTGTTCGGCGGCGTCCTTGGCGTCGAGCAGCGCCCGGGCCTTGGCGCGCGCCTCGGTCACATCGGTGCACATCAGCATGTACTGGCCGCCGCCACCGCTGTCGTCGACGAGCGGTTGTCCTTCGACTTCGAGCACGCTTTCGACGCCGTCGCCGGTGCAGGCGACGAAATCCACTCGACAGGGCACCCCGCGAAGCACCGCGTCGCCGATCTTCATCACCGCGTCAGCGTCGTTCGGTGCGAGCCCCAGTACGTCATAGGGGCTGCGGCCGACCAGCGCCACCAACGGGGCCCGTCGCCGGCGCAGCACCGATTCGTTGACCCATTCGACGTGACCGCTTGCGTTGAGCAGAATGAAAAGCTTGTCGCTGCGCTCAGCCACCAGTGCCAGCCGGCGCACCAGCAACTGGCTGGCAGCCAGCGTCTTTTGCGCCAGGTGCCGCTCGGCCAATCGCGACAGTTCGTCGGCGATCGTTTCCAGCAGTTCGTCGACGTCGGGGCTGGATTCGACCGGGTAGTCGCAGAAGAACTCGATGAAGGCAACCGCATGCCCGGTCGCCATCACCGGAATGGCGAACGCACTGCGCAACTGGCAGGCCCGCGCCGCCTCCAGCCGATTCCAGCCGGCCAGCCGATCGATGTCACTGACCCAGTAGGGCGCGCCGGTCAGGAAAGCGCGGCCGATCAGGTTGCGCACCGCCGGCTTGATCCTGCTGCGGCTGGAAATGTCGATGAAATCGGCAAAACGTGCTTCGTCGCGACTGGCCCACAACGATTGGTGTCCCCGCGACGGCGTTTCATCCTCGGTCAGCAACGCCACCCGGCCCAGTGGCCAGTCGAAGAAGGCACTGAGCTCGTGCAGCACCTTGCGCAGTGCTGTCTCGATGTCCGCGCTTTCGGCGCTCGCCGCCGCCACTCCGCGCAGCAGACGCATCATCGCGTACTGCCGCTGCAGTTCGAAGCCATGCTGAAGTTCGGTGGCGTGCGCCTGCTTCAGCCGCTCGGAATGGTTCAGCAGCGCCGAGGTCATTGCTTCGAAGGAGGCGACGAGCGTGTCGACTTCACCCCGCCACGGTTCGACCCGGCGGCCGGCAAAGCGTTGCGACAGCTGATGCGCTTTCTCGGTCAACTCGCGCAGCGGCTGGCCAAGACGATTCGACAGGAAGCCGGCCGCAGCCAGGGACAACGTGAGAATCAGCACGGCGCCCGCCAGCGACATGGTGCGCAGGCGCTCGACTATCCGCGCTTGGAACGCCTCCGGCACATGCACCAGTACGCGCAGCGGCTGCTCGCCAATGCGCACCGGGCGCACGAACAGATCGGCGTCGCCGTCGACTTCAAAGAAGCGGGACTCCGCCACCGTGTCCGACAGGTTGATCCGCGCGAGTTGTTCGGCGACCAACTGCTGCGCCAGCGTCGAGGCAAAGACCCGTTCACCAGCGAGCAGCGAAATATTCAGATCGCTGGCCCCCATCAGGCCACGCAAATGAACCGCGCTGATGCCGCGTTCGGCCGTGGCTTGTCCGAGTACCTCGCCGAGCGATCGCACCGGCACCGTCACTGCCAGCCAGCCCCCATCGCCACGAATCTCAAACACTGTGCCGGCTTCATGCGCGCGGTCGCCCGGGCGCAGGTCGGTCAGTGCGCCCGAAAACGCGACCACTCTTCCGCGCAGATCACGAAGCTCGAGCGAGTCGACGCCGGCCTGCGAACGCTCCTGCACGACCAGCGCATTGACATCGCCCTCCGCAACCCCGCGTTGCAGACTACGCACCGCGGCGGGGTAGGAGGCCAGCGACGCAGCGGCCGCACTCAGGTGGCGGGCCTCAGCGCCCAACGCCTTTTCTATCTCGGTCGCTGCGCGCTCTGCGCGCAGCCGCTCCTCGGCTTCGAGGATTTCCCTGACGCCGGTGACGCTGACCAGATAACTGACCGTAGCGGTCGCCATGGCCATCAACGCCATGGCGGTGAACAGCACGCCGGCAATCGATCGCGGCAGGCGCAACCAGCGGCCACCCGTGATGGGCGGCGATGACGGTGCGGAAGCAGGTTCAGCCATGCAATCGGTCAGCGAAGCAGATAATGGCCGGCAGCGATTCGCAGTCGGCCCCTGACCTGATGTCGGCAATTACTTGCACAGCTTGACCGTCGTGCCGCTGAAGCAGCCGCAGCATTACGCCGCTGCAGAGCCTCACTTCGATCGTTGGCGCAGGCGAGCCGATATCGGGCGCAACAGTGAGCCTGACAGCGCCAGAAGCAAGCGCAATCGGACGCTGCGCTTCAGTCGATCGGATGAACCGACGCTCGCGTGGTGCGCCGACCGATCGCCTCGGACGGGTGGGCTTCTGTCGAGGCCGCGCGGACGCCCGCGCATCGGCTCAACCGAGCCGCCAGCACTCCCCGCACTTGCGGCAGCGGACGCGAAGCCAGTGCGGACGGCCCGCTTCCGGCGGCTCGTCGATTAGAGAGGGTTCGCCGGCCAGCACCTCGAACTTACCCCAGGCTTTGCATTGCGGGCATTCAGCCGCCTCGGCAAACAGCTCGGCGCGTGCCAGCAACACGGTAAAGCGTTGCCAAGCGACCCACATCAGCATGCCGGCCATGGCGGCGCCGCCCACCGTGGCCAGGTAGTACAGCGGCGAACCGCGCAGGAAGTCCATCGCCTCGAACCCCGCCAGCAGCAGGATCAGCGCCAGAAAAGCCGTAACGAGGTAGGCGTGGCTTTCGATCAGTTGCCGCTCGTACCAGCGCCGAAATCCGCGGCGGCGGATTTCGGTTCCGATTTCGGCGGCCGTCATCACTTTAGCCCTGCTCGGGCGGCGGGATGGGCATGATTCGAACCGCTGGCGGCATCAGCTCCAGCCGGGTAATGACTAGCGGGCCCAGTTGCTCGACACGCAGCCGCGAGCCGCGATGCGGCAGCAAGGCCCGGGCCAGTCCAAGTCCGGACACGCTGGCGGGAATCCGCGCCAGATCGAAGCCCTCCTTCAAGCGACCCGGTTGCTCGATGCGCAATTCGATCCGTTCGCCACGTGCGGCCATGCGGGCGACGACGCGGTTATCGCTGGTGCCACGATGCCTGATCGCGTTGCCGCCAAGCTCGTTGATGACCAGCGCCATCGGTACCGCCTCGGTCTCAGCCAGCAACCAGCGCATCAGTCCTCGACCCGGCGGCTCGACCTGCACGATCGCGTTGTACACGTTGGCAAGGCTGGAGAATATGCCCTGCACGAGCACGATGAACGGCACGCCGCCGGATTCAGTGGGCGTCATGCCATGAACCAGCGCGATCGCCTGAATCTGGCTCGCCGTGTCGGTCAGCGGCTCGGCGAGCTCGGGCCGCGCGTATGCCTGCTGCTGCAGCAGCCCGGCCACGCCCTGCAGGTTCTTGCGCAGCCGTTGCCTGACGTCATGCAGCAGCAGCTGGTGCGTCTCCTGCGCGGCGGCCAGCCGCTGATGCTGCGCGGCCTCGCGCTCGGTATCGTCCTCGGCGATCCCGAAGATGCGCAGATCCCCCTGCGGCGTGCGCACTGGCGTCAGCCGCAGGACAAGGATGCGCTGACCACGGGTCGGATGATCGATGCGTACCGTCAGCTCGGTTCGGCGCAGCCGGGCCAGCCGCGCCAGCACAAACGGCAGCCGCCGCGCCAGTTGGGGCCGTTCCTGCGCCTGCACGCATTCGAGCGCCAGCCGCGGGTCGGCCTGCAGGCGGCCGACCGGAATGCCAAGCAGCGCCTCGCACCGCGGGCTGGCATAAATGAGCGTGGTCAGATTACGGTCGGCGATGAAGACGAACGCGTCGATGTGCCCGGCCAGTTCGCGGAAATGCGCCTCGGTGTCCTGCAACGCCATCTCGGTGCGTGCGGTATCCGTCTGATCATCGACGATCGACAGCAGATACCTCGGCCGCGCGCCGTCGGTGCCGTCCGGCACTTCCTCGAAGACCGGCAGCACGCGCCGATGCACCGTCAGCGGCCGTCCGTCGGCCGACTGGCTATGAGCACGCGGCTGATCGATCATCTGCCGCGTTTCGAACACCTGCTGATCGATGGCGGCGAGTTCATCGGCCAAGGCACGCGGATAGAGCTGGTGCCAGGTGCGGCCGACGACAGCCTCGCGCGGCCGACCGAGCATTGCCTCACCGGCACGATTGATGCTGACGAAGCGGCCATCGTGCGCATCGCGCACAGCCAGCGCCACCGGCAAGGATTCGATCACCAGATCGAGGAAGTTGCGCATCCGCTGGAGTTCCTGCTCGCCATG
>JBFINI010000062.1:0-11981 GCA_041611275.1 Burkholderiaceae bacterium | reverse complement strand
GCCCGAGGTCGTTGGCCAGGTAGCGTACCGAGGCCTCGAGTGACGCTTTGGCCAACCCCATCGTGTTGTAGTGCGGCACCACGCGTTCGGCGCCGAGGTAGGTCATGGTCAGCAACGAAGCGGCGCGCCCTTCGAACAAGGGCAGTGCCGCCTTGGCCAGCGCCGGGAAACTGTAGGAAGAAATCTCGTGCGCGATGCGGAAATTGTCGCGGCTCAAGCCATCGAGGAATTCGCCGGCAATCGCTTCACGTGGCGCGAAGCCGATCGAGTGCACCAGCCCGTCAAGACCGCCCCAGCGCTCGCGCAATCCGTTCATGGCGCTGGCGATCTGTGCGTCCTCGCCGACGTCACAGGGCAGCACGAGGTCGGAGCCGAACTCGGCGGCGAATTCGACCACGCGCTCGCGAAAACGTTCGCCGACGTAGGTGAACGCGAGTTCGGCGCCCTGGCGATGGCACGCCTGGGCAATGCCATAAGCAATCGACCGGTTCGAAAGCAGGCCGGTGATCAGGATGCGTTTGCCAGTCAGGAAGGGCATTTTTCGGGGACGGTGGAGGGCGGTGGCCCGCAGGGTACCCGAAAGCGCTTCAGCGTTGCCGTGCCGAGGCCTTCTGCGAACTTGCGGTACTGGTCGGCCGTGCTGCCGGTTTGGTCGCCACGACCAGCCGTAGCCGTTGGCCGGAGAACAGCTGGCGATTGCGCAACCTGTTCATCTCGACGATCTCGTCGATCGGCAGGCGATAGCGGCGGGAGATGGAACTGAGCGTATCGCCTCGGCGGACCCGGTAGGTGATCAGGCGCTCCGTCGGCCGCTCGGGCACCAGCGACAGCGCCGCACCGAGCTTGTCCGGCGCGATGTCCGCCGCCATCGTCTCGTCGCGCGGAATCAGGATCGTCGAGCCGGCCGCCAGTTTGTGCCGCTTGGGAATACGGTTGGCTTCGCGCAGGTGCTCGGCGCTGACGCCAACCCGATCGGCAATGCTGTCCAGCGTTTCGCCGCTCTTCACCGTGTGCGTGGTCCAACTGGCCAGCGCCTGGCCGGTCGATTCGTAGGCGGCGAGATTGGCAAGAAAGATCTCGGCACGATCGGCGGGCAACAGCAGGTTTGCGTCGCCGGCGCCGACAATCACGGGCCGATTGAACGACGGGTTGAGCGCGCGGAATTCCTCGACCGGCATATCGGCCAGTCGCGCCGCCGTTTCGATGTCGATGTCGCGTGTCTTGCGCAGCACGGCGAAATACGGTTCGTTGCGGATGGCGGGAAGCGCCACCCCGTGCGCGGCCGGATCACGAACGATGTTTTTGATTGCCTGCAGCTTGGGTACGTAACCCTGCGTCTCGCGCGGCAGCCGCAGCCGCGAGTACTCGGTCGATTGCTTGCGGGCCCGAGCCCGCGCCACCGCCTTGCCCACACAGCCTTCGCCGCAGTTGTAGGCGGCCAGCGCCAGGTGCCAGTTGCCGAATTCATCGTGCAGCTTTTGCAGATAGTCGAGCGCGGCGCGCGTCGATTCGAGCACGTCACGGCGCTCGTCGCGCCACAGATTCTGCTGCAGCTGGTAGATCTTGCCTGTCGAAGGAATGAACTGCCAAAGCCCGGCGGCCTTGGCGTGCGATTCCGCCTCCGGCTGCATTGCGCTTTCGACAAACGGCAGCAACGCGAGCTCCGTGGGCATGCCGCGCCGTTCGATCTCCTCGACGATGTGAAACAGGTACAGGTTGCCACGCGCTGCCATGCGGCCGAAGTAGTCGGGTTGCGCCGCGTACCAGCGCGTGCTGTTGGCGGCGGCGCGCGACTCGAGATCAGGCATCGCGAAGCCGCGACGGATGCGTTGCCACAGATCGATGTTCGGATCGGATGCCGGCAGCGGCTGCAGACGCGCCGACTCGGCGGGATGCTCGGAGGCCAACTTCTTAAGCAGCGTGCCGAGCGGATCCGGCGCCACTGCGCTGCTCGACGCTGCGGCGCCAGCGACAGTGCTGTGCACGGCATCGCTGCCCTGCACTGGACTTGGCTGCGGTGCCGATGTCAGCGGCGTCGCGGCGGCCAGCAAGGCCACAACGATGCGGCCGACGAGTCTCGACTGCGGCATCTGGGTTCCGGGACGATAGACGCGCCGAGTATAGAGGCGGGACTCCGGTTTCAGAACCGGTCTTTCCAGCCGCGTAGCGCGGCGAACGTCGCGGCTGTCGTCGGCAGCACGTGGCCGGCGCGGGCTTCGGCCGCATGGCGTACCGCCGGTACGTCGCAGCGCAGGAACGGATTGGTGACGCGTTCTTCGCCGATCGTCGATGGCACCGTCGGTTCATTGCGCTCGCGCTGTGCGCGACAGGCTCGCTGCCGCTCGTGCAGCGCAGCGCTGTCCGGCTCGACCGCCAGGGCAAACCGCAGGTTGGACAGTGTGTACTCATGCGCGCAGTACACGCGCGTGTCCGCCGGCAGTTTCGCCAGTTTGGCGAGTGAGTCGGTCATCTGTTCGGCCGTACCTTCGAACAGACGACCACAGCCGGCGGCGAACAGCGTATCGCCGCAGAACAAGGCGCGCAGCTGCGGTGCGTGGTAAGCGATATGTCCGCGCGTATGGCCCGGCACGTCGAGAATGTTCAACGTCAGACCGAGCACCTCGATCTCATCGCCCTCGCCGAGTGCGACCTCGCGGGACGGAATTGACTCGCCGCGTGGACCATAGACGCGCGCTTTGCTGGCGCCGACCAGATCGGCGACGCCGCCGACATGGTCGCGGTGATGATGGGTGACTAAAATGGCTCGCAGATCCAGACGGCCAGACCGCAGGCGGTCGAGCACGGGTTCGGCATCGCCGGGGTCGACCACCGCGGCCTGGGTGCCGCGGGTCAGTAGCCAGAAGTAGTTATCGTCGAAGGCCGGGATCGGCTCGATCGCGTAGGAATCAGAGGCTTTCATCGGCGGAGGCAGGGCGGGTATGTCGATAGTGGTCATTGTCGGTGAAGCTCGCCCGGCGGCCCAGCGCACTCGTGCCGAGGTTAGCTCGCATTGGTGCATTTTCACCTGCTCGGCGCAAGGCGGCACCGGGGTCCGATGATGGGCAGCCGACCGAAGGGCGAAGTTTCTGCGAGCGAGGCGTTATCCGCGTTCTTGTGCTCGCCGCCCGGCAAGTATGCGCTGGCCTGGGAGCAGCGGCATCTGAATGCCGCGGTGGCCGACATCTTCGGCTATCACGCGCTGCAACTTGGTTTGCCGGAGATCGACGCCCTACGCGAGAACCGCATGCCGCTGCGCTTTTGCGCCTCCGACCGCCTGCTCGACGCCCGGCTGTACGCCAGCGACAGTGAGCACACCAAGGTGGCCGTGATCAATCGCTTCGAGGAACTGCCTTTCGCAACCGCGTCGATCGACCTGGTGGTGATGCCGCACATCCTCGAATTCGCGAACGAGCCGCACCAGGTGCTGCGCGAGGTCGACCGGGTGCTGGTGCCGGAAGGCCATGTGGTGATCACCGGCTTCAATCCGGCCAGTCTGTGGGGTCTGCGCCAGATCATTGCCCGCTTCGGCGTGGCACCGTACCTGCCGCGCAGTGGACAGTTCATCGCCCTGCCGCGGCTTAAGGACTGGTTGAAGCTGCTGTCGTTCGAGGTCAATCGTGGCCGCTTCGGCTGCTATGTGCCGTGGGTGCGCAGCGACAAGTGGCTGGCGCGTTGTCGTTTCATGGAAAAAGCCGGCGACCGCTGGTGGCCGGTGTTCGGCTCCGTTTACCTGCTGACCGCGGTCAAGCGCGTGCGCGGCATGCGGCTGATCGGGCCGGCATGGAAGCGCAAGGAAGAACGCGCTCGGGCGCTGGTGCCGGCCGCGAACCGAACCATGCTGATGACGGGTGAGGCCAGCAGCGTGCGCGTATTGCCGTACGCGGAGGCGGCGAACGAAGAGAACAGCGCGGTGGCGCGGAAATGAGGCACTCGCGCAGTGTGAAGCTCGCCGCCAAGGCCCGATCCGCGGATGCGGAGCCCTCGGTGGTGGAAATATGGACCGATGGCGCATGCAAGGGCAATCCTGGCCCGGGCGGCTGGGGCGCCTGGCTGAAATCCGGCGGCCACGAAAAGGAACTGTTTGGCGGCGAGGCGCAGACGACCAATAACCGGATGGAACTTACGGCGGTCATCGAGGCGCTGGCCTCGCTGAAGCGGCGCTGCCGCGTCGAGTTGCACACCGATTCGCAGTATGTGCAACTGGGCATCACCGAGTGGCTGCCAAACTGGGTGCGGCGCGGCTGGAAGACGGCCGATCGCAAACCGGTGAAGAACGCCGATCTCTGGCAGCGTCTGCACGCGCTCAGCCTGCAACACGAGATCGACTGGCGCTGGGTGCGTGGACACGCCGGCATTTCCGGCAACGAGCACGCTGATCAACTCGCCAACCGTGGGGTCGAATTGGCGCTGCAGAAGGGCCGGCCGGCGTAGTTACCGCGACGCGCGATGCTAGAGTTCGCGCTCTGCGTGGCGCCGCGTTCCGCCCTCGATGAAGAAGCACACGATTGCCCTTGTTTCGATTGTGGCGTTGATTGTGGTGGGCGCTGCGGCCTACCTCGCGCCGCGCTGGACGGAGCTGCTCGCCGGCAACGCGCTGAGCGCCGACGGTAAGGGCGCAGAAAAGGCGGGCGCGCCTGCCGCGGGCGGTAAGGCGGCCGACGCCAAGAGCCCTGCCAAGGGGCCGGCCGGTGGACCGCCGCCGGTCGAAGTCGTCGAACTGAGGCCGACCAAGGTGCAGGAGGATCTGCCCGCGGTTGGTTCGCTGCGGTCGAACGAAAGCGTGGTCATTCGGCCCGAGGTCTCGGGTCGCATCGCGCAGATCGGTTTTCGCGATGGGCAGCCGGTCAGTCGCGGGCAATTGCTGATCGAGCTCGATTCCAGCGTCAATGAGGCCGAGGTGGCGCAAGCGCGGGCCGAACTGGAACTGGCGCAGTCGAACCTGAAGCGCACCGAGGATCTGGCACGCAAGAGCTTCGTCAGCGACAGCGCGCAGGACCAGGCGGCCTCCAATGTGCGCGTGCTCGAGGCACGACTGAAACTGGCGCAGGCGCGACTGGCCAAGATGCGCATCACGGCGCCGTTCGACGGCGTGGTCGGCATCCGCAGTGTCAGTGTCGGTGACTACGTGAAGGACGGCGCCGATCTGGTCAACATCGAGGACGTGCGTACGCTGAAGGCCGATTTCCGCCTGCCGGAGCGGTTCTTCAAGCAACTGAAGGTTGGGTTGCCGGTGGAGATCGCTGCCGATGCCTTGCCGGATGAAACCTACGTGGGCACCATCGAAGCGATCAATCCACGCGTCGATGCCGGTGGCCGTTCGCTCGAGTTGCGGGCGCGGCTGGCCAATCCCGGCCAGCGCCTGAAGCCCGGGATGTTCGCGCGTGTGCGCGTCATCATCGGTAGCCGCGCCGATGCGCTGCTGGTGCCGGAGGAGGCGGTGGTTCCCCTCGGCGACGATTTCTTCGTCTTCCGCGTCGTCAACGACAAAGCCGAACGGGTGCTTGTCAAACTGGGCATCCGTCGCAACGCGCAGGTCGAGTTGCTCGAAGGCGTCAGGCCCGGCGATCTGATCGTCGTTTCGGGTCAGCTGCGGCTGGCCCGCGACGGCATGCCGGTACGGATCGTTGGCAAGGCCAAGGCCGCACCGACCGGCAGCGGGGCGGGAAGCCCGCCGATCAGAGCCAGCGACGGCGCGGCGACCAAGGGCTAGCGGCTGCGCCCGGGAGACGCCATGAGCCTGTTCGAGATCTGCATCCGCCGCCCGGTGCTGGCCACCGTGCTGTCGCTGCTGGTGGTGGTCATCGGCGCGATCTCGTATTCGCGGCTGGCGGTGCGTGAGTATCCGAAGATTGACGAGCCGGTGGTCAGCGTGCGCACCAACTATCCCGGCGCCTCGGCCGAGGTGGTCGAATCGCAGATCACCAAAGTGCTCGAGGACTCGCTGGCTGGCATCGAGGGTGTCGAGCTGATGACCTCGCGCTCGCGCTCCGAACGCAGCGACATCGACGTGCGCTTCCGACTGACGCGCGACCCCGATTCCGCCGCTGCCGATGTGCGCGACAAAGTGGCTCGCGTGCGGGCGCGGCTGCCTGACGGCGTCGACGAGCCGACCATCGCCAAAGTGGAGGCCGACGCTTTTCCGATCATCTGGATGGCGGTCACGCAAGGCGAACGCGGTCCGATCGAGGTCTCCGACTACCTGGCGCGTTATGTGAAACCTCGACTGTCGGTGTTGCCCGGCGCGGCCGACGTGTGGATCTTCGGCGAGCGGCGGGTGTCGATGCGCGTCAATCTCGACCGCGACCGGCTGGCCGGTTATCGGCTGACGCCGCAGGATGTCGAAGATGCCCTGCGGCGGCAGAATGTCGAGTTGCCGTCGGGGCGCATCGAATCGCGGCAGCGCGAATTCTCGATCGTCGCCGCTACCGACCTGCAGAACGTCAGCCAGTTCGAAGATGCGATCGTCGCCATCTTCAGCGGCTACCCGGTGCGGCTGCGCGACGTGGCCGAAGTCAAGGTGGGTGCGCTCGACGATCGCGTGATCGCCCGCTACAACGGCCAGCCGTCGATCAACATGGGCCTGGTCAAGCAGGCCACCGGCAATCCGCTCGAGCTGTCGCAGGCGGCGCGTGCGGAGATTGCGGCGATCAACGAGACGCTGCCGCCGGGCATGAAGATCACGATCGCTTATGACTCGTCGGTGTTCATCGACCGCTCGATCAAGTCGGTCTTCACCACGATCACCGAGGCGGTGCTGCTGGTCACGCTGGTGATCTTCTTCTTCCTGCGCAACCTGCGGGCGACGCTGATTCCGCTGGTGACGATCCCGGTGTCGCTGGTCGGTGCCTTTGCGCTGATGTACCTGTTCGGCTTCACCGTCAATACGCTGACCCTGCTGGCGATGGTGCTGGCGATCGGCCTGGTCGTCGACGACGCCATCGTGGTGCTGGAGAACATCTTCCGCAACATCGAGAAAGGCATGGAACGCGTGCCGGCAGCGATCAAAGGCACCAAGGAAATCGGTTTTGCGGTGATTGCGATGACGCTGACCCTGGCTGCCGTCTACGCGCCGCTTGCATTCGCGACGGGTCGAACGGGGCGCTTGTTCATCGAGTTCGCGCTGGCCCTGGCCGGCGCGGTGATCGTCTCCGGTTTCGTCGCGCTGACGCTGTCGCCGATGATGTGCTCGAAACTGTTGCGGCACGAACCAAAGCACAGTGCAGCCTACCGCCTGGTGGAACGCTGGCTCGACGCATTGACGTCGGGCTACGCGCGAGCGTTGTCGTGGACGCTGACGCACCGCTGGATCGTGGTGCTGAGCTGGTTTGCCGTGGCCGGGCTCGGCGCGCTGTTCTTCTCGTTCCTGCGCGCCGAACTGGCGCCGCTGGAGGATCGCGGCGTCATCTTCGGCCGCACGCAGTCGCCGCAGGGCTCCACCGTCGAGTACACCTCGGAGCAATTGCGCGCGATCGAAACGCTTTACTCGCAGATTCCGGAAGCGGTCGCCTACAACGCCATCGCCGGGTTCCCGACGGTCGAAAACGGTAATGCCATCTTGCGCCTTAAACCCTGGGAACAGCGCCAGCGCAAGCAGCAGGACATCGCGCGCGAGTTGCAGCCGAAGCTCGCCTCGCTGCCGGGCGTGATCGGTTTTGCCGTCAATCCGCCGTCGCTCGGCCAGTCGGCTCGGCAACTGCCGATCGAATACGTGATCATGGCGCAGGTGCCTTACGCCGAACTCGATCGCATCGTCAGCCGTTTTCTCGCCGAGATGAACAAGTACCCCGGCGTGCAGAGCCTGCAGAGCGATCTGCGGCTGAACACGCCGGAACTTCGCGTCGAGGTCAACCGCGACAAGCTCTCCGATGTCGGCGTGTCGGTCGAGGCGGTCGGCCGCACGCTGCAGACGATGCTTGGTGGCCGCCAGGTGACGCGATTCAAGAAGGACGGCGAGCAGTACGACGTCGTGGTGCAGGTGGCGCCGCGTGATCGCTCGCGGCCACGCGACATCAGCGACATCTACGTGCGCGCGCGCGATGGCTCGATGGTGCAGCTGGCCAACGTGGTCAAGGTGCAGGAAGGCGTCAGTCCGCAGTCGCTCAATCACTTCCAGCGGTTGCGCGCGGTGTCGATCACCGGCCAGGTCGCGCCCGGCTACACGCTCGGCGATGTGCTGGTAGAGATGGACACCACCGCCAAGCGCGTGCTGCCGCCGGGCGCGCTCACCGATCTGAACGGCCAGTCGCGCGAGTTTCGCTCGGCGGCCAGCGGCTTCTACGTCACGCTGATCCTTGCTTTGATTTTCATCTTTCTGGTGTTGTCGGCGCAGTTCGAGAGTTTTGCCGATCCACTGGTGATCATGCTTTCGGTGCCGCTGTCGATGGCCGGCGCTTTTCTGGCCTTGTGGCAAACCGGCGGCACCTGGAATATTTACAGCCAGATCGGCGTGGTCACGCTGGTCGGGCTGATCACCAAACACGGCATCCTGATCGTCGAATTTGCGCATCAGTTGCGCGGACAGGGGCTGAACCTTATCGATGCCACGCGCGAGGCGGCGGTGCTGCGCCTGCGGCCGATCCTGATGACCACCGGCGCCATGGTGCTCGGCGCGGTGCCGCTGGCGCTGTCGGTCGGTGCCGGGGCGGAAAGCCGGATCCAGATTGGCTGGGTCATCGTCGGTGGCATGACGGTCGGCACGATGCTGACGCTGTTCGTGGTGCCGACGATGTTCACGTTGATGCGCCAGTTGCTCGAACGCGGCGGCCAACGGCAGTCGCAAGGGGCGCCGGCTTCGACAGGTGGCGCGGCGACGCCGGTCGGCTGAACGAAGGCCTAGCATGCGGCAGATCGTCCTCGATACGGAGACCACGGGGCTCGAGGCCAGGGACGGGCACCGGGTGATCGAGATCGGCTGCATCGAGCTCGTCGGCCGGCGTATCACGGAAAGACGCCTGCACCATTACATCAACCCCGAGCGCGACAGTGACGAGGGCGCGCTCGCGGTGCACGGCCTGACCGCCGAGTTCCTGGCCGACAAGCCGAAGTTCGCCGAGATCGCCGACGAGCTGCTGGCGTTCGTGAACGGGGCCGAGGTGATCATTCACAACGCTAGTTTCGACCTCGAGTTTCTCGACGAGGAACTGAAGCGGCTGGCGCGGCCGTGTTTTGCCGAGCACTGTGCCAAGGTCACTGACTCGCTGACGATGGCCCGCGAGCTGCACCCAGGAAAGCGCAATTCTCTTGATGCGCTTTGCGAGCGCTACGGCGTGTCGAACCGCCATCGCACGTTGCACGGCGCGCTGCTCGACGCCGGGTTGCTCGCCGAGGTCTATCTGGCGATGACGCGCGGGCAGGACAGCCTGGTCATCGATCTCGATGCCGGCGCCGACGGGCTCGACGTGGCGCCCATCGATGTTTCGCGATTGCGCGTGGTACTGGCGAGCGACCTAGAGGCCGCCGCGCACGAAGCGCTTCTCGACCGCATCGAAGAAAAGTGCAAGGCGGGTGCCGTCTGGCGCCGCGCGCTCAACCAGGCGAGTTGAGCTCGCCGGCGACCCGCTCGCGCAGTTCGCGCTTGAGCACCTTGCCGGTGGCATTTTTCGGTAGTTCGTCGACGAACACATAGCGCTTCGGCCGCTTGAAGCGCGCGATATGCGCCAGGCAGTGGGCATCGAGCGCGACGGCGTCCACCTGCGCTCCCGCTTGCGCGACGATTACGGCCACCGGCGCTTCGCCCCACTCAGCGTGCGGCAGGCCAAGTACCGCGGCCTCGCGGACCTGCGGATGGCGCAGCAGCACTTCCTCGATTTCGCGCGGATAGATGTTCGATCCGCCTGAGATGATCAGGTCTTTGCTTCGGTCGACCAGGGTCAGGTAGCCCTGCGCGTCGAGCCGGCCAAGGTCGCCGGTGTGCAGCCAGCCGTTGGCCAGCGTCGCCGCCGTGGCTTGCCGGTCATTCAAGTAGCCAGCCATCACCATGTCGCCGCGCACCGCGACTTCACCGATTTCTCCCGCGGGCAACTGCTTGTCGTCTTCGCCGAGCACTGCTAGCTCGACGCCAGTCTGCGCACGGCCGACCGAGGCCAGACGCTGCTGACGCCGGCCATCGTGATCGTCGACGTGCTCGGCCGCCGACAGCACGGTGATCGTCATCGGGGCCTCGCCCTGCCCGTAGATCTGCGTCAGCCGCGGTCCGAAGCAATCGAGTGCGCGCTGGCAATCGGCCACATACATCGGCCCACCGCCGTAGATGATGTGTTTCAGCTGCGGCGCCGAGCTCTTCATGCCGTCTACCAGTCGCATCACCATCGTCGGTGCGGCAAAGAACTTCACCTTCGGGATCAACGCCAGGATCTCGTCGATCTCCGCGACTTCGAAGCCGCGCGAGGCCGGCACCAGCTGCGTCGCGGCTGCGGCGACGTTCGGCACGATGTAGATGCCCGAACCATGCGACATTGGCGCCGCATGCAGCAGGTGATCGCCGACGGCAGCGTGATCGACGTCGGCAAGATAGTTCAGGGACATCGCCAGCAGGTTGCGGTGCGTGAGCATCACGCCTTTCGGTTGCCCGGTGGTGCCGCTGGTGTAGAAGAGCCACGCCACGTCATCGGCGTCGACGTCTGCCACGGGCTGCGGTGCCGCGTGCGCAAGAGTCCGGTACTCGCGCCGATCGACATCGATGTATGTCGTCTTGCCGGCCGCGCGGGCAGTCTCGATTGCCGTGCTGTCGACGTCATCCGTGACGAAACACAGCTGCGCCCGCGCATCGTCGAGGATGAAGGCGATCTCCTTTGGATGCAGCTTGACGTTGACCGGGACCGCCGTGACACCAGCCGCCCAGCAGGCATACAGCAGTTCCACATAGGCGGCGCTGTTGCGCATGACCAACGCAACGGCCGCGCCCGGCTGCAGGCTGAAGCGGTCGCGCAATGCCCCGGCCAGCGCCAGTGTTCGCTGCGCCAGCACCGCGTAGGTGTGCTCGACACGGTCGCGCTCGATGACTGCCGGCTGTCCCGGCAGTCTCTGTGCGCTGCGCATGAGGATGTGGGCGAGGTTCATGCTGCGCACAATTCTAGGCTGGCTGATCGTTCGGGTAACCGAATGCCAGCGCCATGCCGCTCGCCCGGGCGAACTTGGCCCTGGGAATCCGCGGCGGCAAGCCTGCGCCGGCACCTCCGTTCATGGCCCGTACGCCTCGTGCGGGCGGGCGGCGCTCGGGTAAACTCCGCCGCTGCCCGACCAGCAGGGTGGTTAGCTCAGCGGTAGAGCACTGCCTTCACACGGCAGGGGTCACAGGTTCGAACCCTGTACCACCCACCAACCCAGCGCATGCGAGGCGGTATTCCGTCGGGCCAATGTTCGGCGGACAACTGCAATGCCTGCCCGCGGGCCCATTGGTGGTCCACTGAACGTAACGCGGGTGGCTGGCGATGAGTTTCGTGCTGTGGGTCGGTTCGCTGATGATCGGCTTGCTGATTTTCGGCACGCTGTACAAATACTTCGAGGTCAGCAAGGCCAGGCGCTGGCGGTCGGCGCCGGGGCGGGTGCTCTCGTCGCGCGCACGTGCGCGCAAAGTGCGGACGGCAAACAGCATGAGCCGGGCCCCGGCAGGCGCTGACTTGGAGGTCCGCAACTTCGCCGAGATCGCTTACGAATACCGCGTCGATGGCAAGACCTTCCGCAGCAAGCGCATCAGCGTTGGTGAGGATCTCGGCGATCTTTTCGTCGAGCAGCGGCTTGCAAAGTACCCGGCCGGCGCTTCCGTTAAGGTTTATTACAACCCTCGCAATCCCAGCCAGGCCGTGCTCGAGCGCGACGCGCCGGAAGGTGTCTGGAGAACGATGGCGATCTTCATCGGCGTGGCGATCTTGCTGCTGGTGGGCGGCACGATCGGCTTCTCGGCGCTCGTCGATGCACTGCGCGCCAATCTCGCGCGGCCCGAACGGGCGCTGCCCGTGCTCGCTCTGGCCGCACTGGCGTTG
>JBFINI010000061.1:0-12014 GCA_041611275.1 Burkholderiaceae bacterium | reverse complement strand
GTCCGCCGCATCGAGGTCGGTGATGTGCTCGGACGCAAAACGCGCCAGCAGCGCGCGGCCGACTCGCGATTCCGGTTCGACGAAGACCTGCGCGACGCTCGCGCCAAGCCCGTCGAACTGATGCTTCAAGTTCGGCGGCACCAGCGCGGCGCAGGCGTGCGATTCGGTTGACCGCGTACCCGCCTCGCGCAGATCAAAGGCGCCGTCGAGCGCAATCGAAATCTGGATGGCGTGGTGCGCGTGCGGTTTGGCCTGCCCGGCGCTGCGCCCGATCCAGACGCTGCCGCCATTCCACACGCAGATTCGCCCGATGCCGGCGATCGGCCGGCGCGGCAGCGTCGGCGCAAGCTCGGCAGCTGATCTTGCGGCGATCGTCATCGTTCTGCTCCACGTGGGCCGAAGCGCGACTTTGGCGCAGGTCAGCCCTTTTGTTCAAGTGCCACGACAGCGCACTGCCCACAATGCGCAGCACGGTGACGGGGGCCGTCGCCGATCCACTCACGAAAGGAACCGACATGAACAAAGACCTGATCCCCTCCTGCAGTTGTGGTGTCTGCCCGGGCGATGCCTGCCTGTGCGGCTGCAACGGCGAATCCGTCACCGTGCAACCCGCGCAATCCGGCTGCAACTGCGGCTCGAGCTGCAGTTGCGCTGCGGCCGGCACCGGCTGCGGCTGCCGCTGAGAAGAGGTCACCGAAAATGGCGCACGGAACCGCAGAGACAAAACGCCGGTGGCGGCGTGTGCACAGGGCGTTGGTTGCCGGCGTCATCGTCACGCTGGCCCTGGCCGCCTTCGCGTGGGTCGCGCAGCCGGTCGCCATCCGGCCGGGCGATCCGGCGTTGAACTACATCCCGGTATCGCCAACGCTGGCCACCTCCGGGATGCCGACCCGGCGGCAGTTCAAGGTGATCGCCGAGGCAGGCTACGCGGTGGTGATCAACCTCGCTCCAAACGGCGTGGCCGGGGCCCATGACGACGAAGCCGGTCTGGCGCGAGAGGCGGGTCTCGAGTACCACCACGTCCCGGTCGACTTCGCCAGGCCGCAGGCGGGCGACTACGCGCGGCTTGCCGATCTGCTGCGCCGGCACCGCGGCGAGCGCGTGCTGGTGCATTGCCAGGTGAACATGCGCGCCTCGTCGATGGTGTTCCTGTACCGCGTGATCGAGCTTGGCGAAGACGCCGACCGCGCGTTCGACGACGTGCTGCGGATCTGGCAGCCGACGCACGCCTGGCGCGGGCTGCTCAGGGAGCAGCTGATGGCAAGCGAGGTCGCGGCGCCGTTGATGCTCGTCGACTAGCGGTGGCACCGAATTCATGCCACCGGATCAACGCTGCGCAAGCGACGTCTGCGTCTGCAGGCGCAGCATCACTATCAATAGCCCAATTGTTCAAGTCCAGCACGCCCGTCGGTGCGCAAGATTGCGGCGCGATTCATTGAGGAAACCCTTATGACCTGCTTCACAAGACGCATTCTGCCGGCGGTCAACGCCGAACTCGCGGCAGCGAGCGCCGCAACGCACCGGGGCGACGCCGCCATGGCCTTCAATCATCTGGAACGCGCGCATGTGCTCGGCCAGGCGTCGACCGTGCTGCACGTGCGGGTGCATTGGCACATGTTCATGTGGGGCCTGCGGCAGCACAGCTTGCGCGAGATCTTCGGCCAGATGTTGCGTTTGGCCGGCGCCGCCACCAAGACGCCGTTCGGGCTCATCCCGGGCGGCAACACCGGCGGCAGCAACGTGAGTCCGGTCCGCCCGATGCCGATTCCGGCGGAATTGCAGCGACTGATCGAAAGCGCGCGCAGCTAGGCGGCAACGACAATCGCGGCCACTGCAGCCGGTGTCACTCGCAGCTCAACCTATTGAAGCCTGCCGACTTTTACCTGCGGGAGCGTCCATGTGCTGCGTTTCCCTGTCCGAAACCTGGAGGGATCGACTCGATTGCTTCCAGGCAACGAGCGATGACCGCCGCACTGCGTCACCGGTCATTCTCAGCGGCGCGTTACGAGCGCGCGGACGAGAGGAAGTGGCCGAGGGTTGTCAGATCGAGTGGCCGCGCCCGTAGATCGAAGAGGCCAACGCCGAGCCGTTGTACTGCCGGGTCCACTTGGCGCAGCGATCAAGTCTTGGCCGCTTTGCTCGGCGCATCAAGGCCCACCCCCACCAGATGGCCGAAACGTTCGCGCGCCAGGGCAAGCGTTGCCGGCGGCAGGGGATCAGCGAGGATGGATTGAATGTTGGTGTGCAGATGCTCGATGTTGCCGGTGCCGAGCAGGACGACATCCACACCCGGCTCATGACGCGCATAACGATAGGCGGCGTCGATGATGCCAA
This sequence comes from Burkholderiaceae bacterium, assembly GCA_041611275.1. GTDB lineage: Bacteria > Pseudomonadota > Gammaproteobacteria > Burkholderiales > Burkholderiaceae_F > JADJWR01. The sequence goes on along the minus strand of JBFINI010000061.1, from coordinate 9,680 downwards.
GTGGACCCGGCTGCTCGGCGACGAAGGCCAGAGGCGCCTCCTCATCGACAAGTGCTGCCGGCAACTGGCCGCACCGCACGAGTTCGGCCAGCGTGGCCTGCAATCGGCCCGGCTGACTGAAGATGAGGCGCACCGCGAACATCACCAGGGTCGCCACACCGCTGGCTCGCGTCAACGGGAACACCGTGTCACGCGCGTTCTGATGCAGCAAATGGAAGGCCACCATGACTACATCGAACAGTCCGCTGTTGATCGCCTTGGGCAAGGTCACATGCTCGTGATCGTTGGGCGCGGTCTCGGTGATGCCCAAATGCGCGATGCGTCCCGCGTCGCGTTCCTTGAGCAAGGCCGGCGCGATGACCTCGACCGCGTAGTCCACATACTTCGGCGCCACGGCGTGCAGATGAAAGACCTCGACCCGCTCGGTCCTCAAGCGCCTGAGCGAGGCGTGCAGACTGGCCACCACCTGCTTGGGCGAACGACGCTGACCGGACTCGACGATCAGCGTCTTGGTCGAGATGACGACCTGGTCGCGCTCACTGGGCGTCAACGCTTGCCCGACGATGTCTTCGGTGCCGTAGTGCTCCGCCGTATCGATGAAATTGACGCCCGCCTCCAGCGCCGCACGCACTACATCGATGGAATGGGCGACGCTGCTGCCATGGCCCTGGCCGAGCCGACTGAAGCCGCCGCAGCCGAGTCCGGCCACGCTGACCCTGAGCCCGGTGCGACCAAGCGTCGTGTAAGCCATGTCTCGCGGACTGTTCATGGTCACGGAGGATAGGCGTTGTTGACGATCGCGCGCCTTTGACCCAGATAATCGTCCCGCGCTGACGCGCGTGCGGCCGCCAACTTGCTCACGACGTCGAGGCGTTGCGCCGGCTCTGCATGGATCAGGCGATTGCAATTGGGCGGGTCACTTCTGCGCGATCGTGCGCACCGCGCCACGAGCACCGCGCTGTTCGCCGTACCGCCTCGAGCCAAATTCACGGCTTCTATACAGCGGCGGCGCCACTCGGTCGCGTCTTCGCGCCCCAGATCAGGAGCCAGAAGATGATCGGCACCTCGGCGAGCTCGAGCGGCAAGGCAATCCGTGAGACCACCGGCGCATAGTGCGGCAGGACCAGGTTGGCGAAAGCACTGGCCAGATAAGCGAGCCCGGCGATCATCAGCAGCACGCCGAAGGCGCGGGGAATGAAGCCCGAGCGGATGACCAACATCCCGAACGGAAACAGCCAGAGCCCCCAAAAGATGGAGACCACGGTGATGCCCTGGCTGTGCAGGCGGACGAACAGGTACGCCAGAGCATCCAGCTGAGGCCCGTCGAATACTGCCAGGAAATCGGCGCCACTCACCAAGATCAGCGCGGCAATGTCGTTGAGCACGTTGACGAACATGATCGGGACGGAGACCAGCGCGCCCAGGATCACCATCTGTCTAGCAAGCGTCTCATCGATCGGCCTGAACAATCGATAAAGCGCCAGAACCAGAAACACGACGATGATCTGATGGATCAGTTCGCTCGCAATGCCGATGCGAAGAAGCCACTCGGAAGACCTGATGTTCTCGGCCGTCGCGGTCGCATTCTCTGACACGATCAGCTTGCCGGGGACATACAAAAGACCGATGGGCGCGCTTAGCGCGAGAAGCAGATACAGGAACCCGGCATATCGCGCCTGTTGCTTGATTGTGCGCACTTCGTCCCCCTCTGGCGGTCAGGCGATCGGTGTCGCCGCTGTTGTGCCTGCACGACTGATCGTGCAGGCCTGCACTGCAGCGCCACGATGAATTCGCCCGATCCTATCCATGACCCGTACCGCCGCCGATGATCGGTTTACTTGGACGCGTGAAGCCGACTCACTCCATGCCGCGTGAATTCAGATCGCGGTCAGAAAGGCCACTTTTGCCGGAATGGCGCCAAGTAGTCAGTCAGATGATTACCTCGCGTCAAGATTGCCTGCAGGTTTCGGCGTCTTCTCGTGGCCGATCTCCGACGCTTCAGTGGATTGCTCGTTCGCCTACTCGCGGAATTGCCACGCCCGACCCAGGTTGACCTGTTCCGGACCTGCATCGATCGTCATCGAGCCGCCGCTCTTCCTCCGGCATGGCGACCTGGCGGCCGCGCATGATGCACGCGCCGACCGCTCAAGGCGCAACATCCAGCGTGAAGTTGATCGTCAGGTTCGTCGTGCGCAGGTCGGCCGGCTCGGCCTTTGGCGCGAAGCCCGTCGCACGCGCCTGCAGCGTGTACTGGGCCTCGGTCGCCGGCTGCGCAGTGAACGTCAGCGGTGCCGTCGAGTACGCGGCCAATCGCGGCGCGTCGCGCGGCAATGACAGCGTGTAGGCGCCGGTCAACGAATTGACGTTGCGGAAAGCGATCTCGACCGCCGGCACGCCGACCGCCTGTATCGCCCGCACCTCGGCGGCCTCGCGCGCCGCGCCCGGGTCGACCGTGCCGCTAGCCGTGCGCGACGGTGTCAGCAGACCAGAGGCCGGCATCGGGATCGTGCCGAGCGAAGTAATGGCCGACGTTGTCGCCGGCACGCCGGTGATCACGGCGGTGGAGCGGTCGGCTGCAGTAATCACGACCTCGTACGGCGATTGCGCCGAATCCAGGAAGGGGACGCTGAAAGCGCCGGTGCCGGCGGCAGGCGCCGTGCTGCGGATGACCGCGCCATTTTTCTGCACCGACACGATGACGCCAGGGGCCGTCGAATCCACCACGCCGTCGATCGTGGCATCGATAAGGTGGCCGCTGACCACCGGCCTGAGCGAGTAGCCAGTGCTGCCACGCTGGACGATCGAGCGGCAGCTGTCAAAGTCCAGTATCAGGTCAGCGCGCTGGTTGGACGCCACACTGAACGGCCGGATGACCTTGATGCCAGCCTGCACCTCGCTGGCGGTCACCAGCGAGGTTTCGAAGCCGCCCGTCGGCACGACCGAATTGCCGTTCTGCCGCAGCACCAGCCGTATCTGCGCGTAGTCGCCGGCCGCGATGGGCGCCTGGCCGAGTTCTTCCGTCCGGCCGTTGGTCAAGGCGAGCAGATCGATCTTCTTCGGCGGGTTGACGAGGATGTCGGTCCAGCCCGCGCTTCGTTCATCGGCGCTCGACGAGGCGTGGATGCGCACCTTCTCGACCGTGATGTACACATTATCGAAGCCGCAGGCCGGCGCATCGGTCAGCGACACGCGCACCGAGGCCGTCTTCGCCTCGTTCGGATCAATACCGGGGCCGCACGCGGCAACGTAGACAGCGGCGGCGACCGCCAGCAGCGTTCGCCCTATTCCTGTCTTCGCGAGCTTCATCGCCCCTCCTGCGGCAATGCTGTCGGGCGACAGCAGACAGGTCGATTCTGATGCGACCCGGGCCCGCCTCATCACTGCGCTAGGTTAACTTGTTTGGCGGAGGGGCCGCCGACCGCCTCTCGATGCGCGGCGCCCCTTGCTCCTTCGCCATCCGCGACTGCCAGGGTCGCTCATTCTTCTACGGTCGGTTAGACGCTGCGCGCTTTTCGGCTGCCTTCGACCTGGCCGCTTTGCCCGACCCGCTTGTTGCAGCAACCTTCTTCGCGGCAACCCTTTTGCGCACCCGCGGTGTTTTCCGGGCGACCGAGCGCTTCGCCGGCGCGCCCGCTTTCGATTCACGCGTCGCCCGCGCCGCCAGCGCCAGTTCGCGCACGCGCTCGATGTCGTCGTCGGTGAACGGCCCGTTCACACCCGAGATCGCCGCCAGCTTCATGCCGTGCTTCAGGCCCATTCTGTATATCTCGCGCACCTTTTCCCATTCGATGGCGCGGCCGACGGTGAAGTTCTCGAACTTGCCGTCGAGCGCCAGCACGATGGTCTCGGCCAGGCAGGCGTAAGCCACGCCTTTCGGCAGGCCGATGTTCTTCATCTGCACGTCGCCGGGCAGTTCGATCTCGCCCGATTCAATCACCAGCACATCGGGCCGCTTGGCCACCTCCTCGGCCGGCAGGTCAAGCGGGCGCGCCACATCGGTGATCACGCAGCCCGGCTTGACCTTCATGATGTCGAGCACCTTCTTGCCGGCGCCGGAAGTCGCCGTGACGATCATGTCCATGTCGGCGATGTCCTTGTCGGCGCGCGCCGACAGATACGTCTTCGCGTCCGGCGTTTCCTTCAGGATCGATTCCTTCAGCGCCAGCAGCTTGGCGGTTTCCGGCGAGACGAGATAGACCTCCTCGGCCACCTTGACCAGCAGACGCGCGCACACCGAGCCGATGGCGCCGGTGGCGCCGACCACCATCGCCTTGATCTTCACCCGCGAGGTGCCGTTCGGCTTCGGCACCAGTCCCAGCTTCAGCACGGCATCGCGCGCGGCCCACAGCGCACCGGAGGCGCTGTAGCTGTTGCCGGTGGTGATCGGCAGCGGCGCCCGCTTGGCCACGGTGACGCCGGCGTCGCCCACCACCTTGGTGAAGGCGCCCAGTCCCATGATCTGCGCGCCGAGCTTCTTCGCGGTCTCGGCCGCATCCAGCAGGCGGCGATAGGTGAACTCGGGGCTGTGGCTCATGATTTCCTTCGGCGTGCCGCCGACCGAAATCAGCCAACCCTCGGCCTCGACTCCATTCGGCGATCTGATGCCCTCGACTTTCGAGTAGACGAACGGCGGCGCATAGGCCATCACGCGCTCGAGCGCGTCCATGAACACCGGCGGCGAGACGCGCGACAGCATCTCCACCGGCTTGATCTTCTTGAAGTACTCCTGCGACAGCGGGTGGATGACGAAGGCGAAGCGGTTGACACGCTTCTCGCCGTTCGGGTAGATGATGCGCGGCTCGATCTGCAGATCGGTGATGATCTCCAGGTAATCGTCCTCGAGGATGTCATCGGGCTGCTTGCCGGTGGCGGCGACGATCATCGCGTCGAGCAGATTGGGGCCGAGCACGTGATCGAACAGGAACGGCGCGCCGTCGACGATCATCATCACGCCCTTGTCGCGGAACTGCGCGATCCGCTCGTCATTCACCGTCGAGGTGATAATCGTCTTGCCGGCCAGCTCCTCGATGCCGAACTCGTCGAGCTCGTGCACCGGTGCGACGATGACCGTGGCCTCCTGCATCGCCCTGCGCAGCAGGAACTTCGTCCACTGCTTCATCAGGTCGGTCGGCACCAGGCGCTCCGGCACCCAGTCGGCCACGTAGTGCGCACCGCTGGCATACAGCGACAGCGTGTCGAGCGAGGTGAGCATCTTTGGCACGCCGAGTTGCCGCAACGGATCGGCGAACTGCAGGTTTTCCGTGTACTCGGCCATCGATGTGGCGAGCTTGTAGTGGCTCAGGCCGGAAAAGAACAGTACGCGCGCGTTGTTGAAGTAGTTGCCCAACTTGATCTGCGTGTGCCGCACCGCCCATTCGAGGAAGATCTCGCCGAGGCGGCCGCCGGTGGTCAGCGGAACCTGCGTGACCGCGCCCTTCAGGCGCGCAGCGTCCTTGTCGACAAAGCGCTTGGTGCCGACGCTGTAGTGATCCTTGGCCAGGCCGATGCCGATCGCGTTGGCCTGTTTTTCCCACTGTTTCAGCAGCCGCGCCGCCTTGGCCGTGCTGCCGTCGGTGCCGATCCGCCGCACCGCCAGCCTCTCGCCGAGGAAGCGGACGGTGAAGTCGAAGTCCTGGCGGCTCGAGCCCAGGCTGATGCTGACGACATTCTTCATACAATCCCCGTGAGCGGTGGTTTTCGCCTGCACCGTATTGGATCGGCGCCCGCGCCGCAACCCGGCGTGTCCCGGCGCCACTTGACCATGATGGAGGATTCCCTTGATCACCCAATTGATCGGCGACAGGGCCCGCGCAGTCGGGCTGCCGGCTCTTAAGCGCGCCGCCGGGGCAGTCACCCGGCTGTTGCCGATCCCGCAGCCGACACTGCTGGTCGGGCCCGGCGCGAGTGCCCGGCTCGGCCAGGCGATCGCCGGCTTCGGCCACCGACGCATCCTGCTGGTGACCGACAGCGTCATCGCCAGGCTCGGCCTGGTGCAGCCGCTCACCGAAGCGCTCGCTGCCGGCGGCGCGGCGCTGGTCGTCTTCGACGAGATCGAGCCGGATGCGCCGATCCCACTGGTCGAAAAAGGCATCGATCTGTTCAAGCGCAGGGATTGCGATGCGATCATCGCCTTTGGCGGCGGCTCGGTGATCGACGCCGCCAAGGTGATCGGCCTGGCCGCCGCCAACGATCGCCATCCGCGCGACCTGGTCGGCTACTTTCGCGGCCTGCGCGGCCCGGTGCCGATCTACGCGGTGCCGACCACTGCCGGCACCGGCTCGGAAGTGACCGTGGCCGCAGTGATCTCCGACCCGGAGCACGGAAAGAAGCTGGTCATCGCCGACACCCGCATCGTGCCGAAGATGGCCGCGCTCGATCCGGAGTTGATGACCGGCCTGCCGGCGGCGGTGACGGCGGCCACCGGCATGGACGCGCTGACGCACGCGATCGAGGCGTACCTCGGCTACTGGGGCACTGGCTATACCGATCGCATGGCGCTGTCTGCGGTGAGCCTCATCTACGAGAACCTGCCGCAGGCCTACGCCAGAGGCAACGACGTGACCGCGCGCGAAAAGATGGCGCTGGCCTCGACCTACGCCGGCTTTGCCTTCACTCGCGCCAATGTCGGCAACGTGCACGCCATCGCGCACCAGCTCGGCGGCAAGTACCACACGCCGCACGGGCTGGCCAACGCGATCGTGCTGCCGCACGTGCTGCGTTTCTCGGCGGCGGAAATCACCGACAAGCTCGCCGTGCTCGCGCTGCGGGCGAAGGTCGGCGCTGATGGCGAGCCCGTCGCTCAACTGGCTGATAAATTCCTCGACTCGATCGACGTGCTCGAAGCGTCGCTGGGCATTCCGCGCCAGCTCGATGCGCTGCGCGTGGAAGACATCCCGGCCCTGGCCGAAGCCGCCTGCTGGGAGGCGGATACCAACTACCCGGTGCCGCGACGGATGACGCAGGACGACTGCGAGGCGATCTTGCGGCGGCTGCTGCCGAGTGAGTCGCCGTCAAGTACGACGACGAAGAAAAAAGCGGCAACAAGAAGACCTGTGGCCAAAAAGCCGGCAGTGAAAAGCGGCAGGAAAACGCCGAAAAGGCGAAGCGGCAGGGTGGTGTCGAACCCCGGCTGAACCAGTGCTCGATCAGCGCGGCTCGGTCTGTCGCGGCCAGTCGCCGGCGCGAAAGCGCTGCAGCCAGTAGGCGCCGACGATCGTCTTCACGTCGGTGACCTCGGCCTGGCCGATCCAGTCGAGCAGCTGCTCAAGCGTGGCGGTGAAGACTTCGAGGACCTCGCCGTCATCGCTCGCCGCCACGTCCTCGGTGAGGCCGCGCGCCAGATAGATCTCGATCTTCTCGTCGCAATAACCGACGGCGTTATGGAAGCCGCCGAGGTAAACCCACTCGCGTGCGCTGTATCCCGTTTCTTCGCGCAACTCGCGCTGCGCGCAGGTCAGGATGTCTTCACCGGGGTCGATCTTGCCGGCCGGGAACTCGATGATGCTGCGGCCGAGCGGATAACGGAACTGCCGCTCGAGGACCAGGGTGCCGTCGTCGAGCACCGGCACCACCATCACTGCGCCGGGATGGCGCAGATATTCGCGCGGCGCGACGTGGCCGTCCGGACAGCGCACGGTGTCTTCGAACACGCGCAGGAAGCGACCCTCGTAGACGAGCCGCGACTCGAGCGTCTCCTCGGCCAGCGGGTCTCGTTCGTCAGCGTCTTGATTCATCTTCTTCGCAGTTCAGCGCCCGCACGACGCCGTGACCGGCCGGCCGCTTGCCAAGGATCGAACGACGCGCTCAACCGCCGAGCGCGCGCAACATCGCCTGCGCGCACAGCGCCAGCAGATACTGCGGCACGATGCCAAGTATCAGCACGAAGGCGCCGTTGACCGACAGCGCTACCCGCATGTCGGCGGTGGCCACGATCGGCTCGGCGTCAACGGGCTCATCGAAGTACATCACCTTGACCACGCGCAGGTAGTAAAAAGCGGCGACCAGCGACAGCAGCACGGCGATCACCGCCAGCCAGATCGCCCCGCTGCCACCGAGCCCGCCCATGCCGCTGCCCAGCAATGCCTGCAGCACGACCAGCTTGGCGTAAAAGCCGACCGTTGGCGGGATACCGGCCAGCGAGAACATCAGCAGCAGCATGACGAACGCGTACCACGGGCTGCGCCGGTTCAGGCCTTTGAGATCGTCGATCTCCTCGGCCTCGAAGCCCTGGCGCGACAGCAGCAGGATGATGCCGAAGGTGCCGAGCGTGGTGATCGCATAGGTGATCACGTAGAACATCGCCGCGCTGTAGGCGTTGGCCGTGGACATCGTGCTGCCGCCGACCACGCCCGACAACATGGCTAACAGCATGAAGCCCATCTGGCCGATCGTCGAATACGCCAGCATCCGCTTGAGATTGCTCTGCGCGATCGCGGTGATGTTGCCGATTGCCAGCGAGCCCACGGAGAGCACGACCAGCATCTGCTGCCAGTCGACCGCCAACGGCAACAAGCCCTCCACCAGCAGGCGGAAGGCGATCGCAAACACCGCCAGTTTCGGTGCGGTGCCGATCAGAACGGTCACCGGCGTCGGCGCGCCCTGGTAAACATCGGGCAGCCACATGTGAAACGGCACCGCGCCGAGCTTGAAGGCCAGCCCGGCGACGATGAACACGGTGCCCAGCACCAGCGCCGCGCGGCTGGCAATCTGCCCCGAACCGATCTTGCGCGCCAGTTCGTTGATGTCGAGCGTGCCGGCGGCGCCGTACAGCATCGACATGCCATAGAGCAGGAAGCCCGAGGCCAGCGCGCCGAGCACGAAGTACTTCATCGCCGCCTCGGTAGCACGTGCGTCGTCGCGTCGCAGGGCGACCAGCGCGTACAGCGACAGGGCCTGCAGCTCGAGCCCGAGATAAACGGTCAGCAGGTTGTTGGCCGAGATCATCAGCATGACGCCGAGCAGCGCGAACAGCGTCAGCGTGAAGAACTCGCCGTGCCACAGGCCGCGGTCCCTGGCGTAGCCCTGCGCGTAGATCATCACCAGGGCAGTGGCCAGCACGGCGAACATCTTCAGCACGTTCGCCATCGGATCGGTGACGTACAAGTTGCCGAACGCATAGATCACCGCGTCCTGCACCAGGAACATGCCGCAAATCGCCGCCACGATCACCAGCACTGCCAGCGACAGCGCGTAAGTGAAATTGCGTCGCCGCTCGCCGAGAAAGACGTCGACCACCAGGATCAGCATCGTGGCCAGCGCAAGCACGATTTCCGGAGCGGCGGCAAAAAGGTTCATTTCGTTCATGGTCGCCACCGCCCTATTGCGCCAGCGGGATCTTCGACTGGCCGACGTGCTGCAACAGCTCGACCACCGAGCCGTGCATCAGGTCGGTGAACGGTTTTGGATAGACGCCCATCCACAGCACCGCCGCCGCCAGCAACCCCAGGAACAGAAATTCGCGGCCCCCGATATCGGCAAGCTCGGCCACATGCTTGTTGGCGACCTCGCCGAAGATCACCCGCTTGTACATCCACAGCGAATAGGCGGCGCCGAGGATCAGCGTGGTCGCCGCCGCGAAGCCGATCCAGAAGTTGTACTGGATCGCGCCGAGGATCACGTAGAACTCGCCGACGAAGCCGCTGGTGCCGGGCAGGCCGCAGTTGGCCATCGCGAACAGCATC
>JBFINI010000060.1:0-12098 GCA_041611275.1 Burkholderiaceae bacterium | reverse complement strand
TCTCGGTAGTCGACAAGTGGGGCAACATGGTTTCGTACACGAACACCATCGAGTCGTCGCACGGCGCCGGCATGTTCGCCGGCTATTACCCGGCGGGCTGCGTCCAGATCAGCTGCTTCAGGAGCTTCGGTTTCTTGCTGAACAACGAACTGACCGACTTCAACTTCACGCCGTCGACCAATCCCTTCACCGGCGATCCGGCAGCCAACGACGTTGCGCCGGGCAAGCGACCGCGCAGCAGCATGACACCGTCGATGCTGTTCAACGCCGACGGCAAGCCGATCATTGCCTACGGCTCGCCCGGCGGCTCGACGATCATCAACTCGGTGTTCAACGTGACGCTGAACCTGATCGACCACGGCATGACGGTCCAGGGCGCGATCGATGCGCCGCGGCTGTCGGTCACCTCGGCCGGCGGCAACGTCAGTATCGATACCGGCGCGCCGGGCAGTGGAGTTTCCCCCTTCCCCGCAACCTCGCTCGACGCGCTGCGCGCGCTTGGGCACACGGTGAATCCGCCCGGGGTCATCGGCTCGGTGCAGGCGGTCGTCGTCGATGCGCACACCGGCAAGCAGTACGGCGCGGCGGATTCCCGCCGCGAAGGCACGGTCATCGGCCTGCCGCGGCCGCGCGGGCGCTGAGCGACGTTTCCGCCTCGCAACGATCAAAGCCCGGCCTGCGCCGGGCTTTCTTCTTGCCGTCGAGACGGCCGTTCGTTCGAGGAGCTATCGTCTGGCCGTCCCCGGCAACCACACCGCCGCGGAAAAAGTCACCACGGCGATGGCCGCCATCGTCAGCAGCAGCACATTGAAGCCCGCGGCCTTTACAACCGGGCCGAGCAAATAAACGGCGAGCGAACTGATCGTGAACGAAATCGCCAGCCGCGCGCCGGACACGCGCGAGCGGATGCGGTCGTCGACGAAGCGCACGATGATGCCGTCGATGAACGGGATCGCGCCGAACACGGTGCCCATGAACAGCACGATCAGCACGAAGAATGCCCAGCCGTCCACCTGCGCGGCGAGCAGGAACAGCGGCACCTGCGCGGCGACGATTGCCAGCAGCAGCCGCTTCAGCGGCACACGGTCGATCAGGTTACCGACCAATACCTGTGAAAACGCGGCAATGGCGTAGACGACGGCCAGCAGGACGCCGAGGGCCGCCGGGTCGCTGACGACCGCCGCCATCTTCTCGCGCAACAGCTCGGTGTTGCCGTTGGTGGTGAAGTTGAACAGCAGTGCGCCGGTGGTGGCTATGACCGTGATCACCGCGAACACGCGCGCAAGCTGCCCGTGCGGCACGGCGGCGGCCTGCGCCTTGCGCCGCGTCGGCGGCTCACCCTCCGCCGGCGACAGCCGTGCGAACAGCAGCCCGCAGCCGACCGACACCAGCGCCGGCACCACGAAGGCGACGCGCCAGCCGAAGTACTTGACCAGCACGCCGGTGACCAAAGCGGCCAGCGCGATGCCGAGGTTTCCGGCCAGACCGTTGATACCGATGGTGCGGCCGGGCCGCTTGGCGTCTCGCAGCAGCATCGGGATGCCGACCGGGTGATAGATGGCCGAGAACACACCCATGATCGTCAGCGCGATGCCGATCTGCCACGGCCCGGTCGAGGCGGCCACCAGCAGCAGCGAAGCGCCCAGCCCGTAGAAGTAGGTGAGCATCATCGGTCGCCGGCCCCAGGTGTCGCCGAGCCGTCCGGCCGGCAGCGAACCGAGGCCGAAGGCAAAAAAGGCGCCAGTGGCGTACGGCATCAGGTCTTCCCAGCGCGCGAGACCGAATTCGAGCGCGATGGTCGACACCGCGGCGGCGAAGATCAGCAACACCCAGTGGTCAATCGCGTGGGCGACGTTCAGCAGCAGTTCCCAGGCGGCGCGCCGTTCACGGGGCCCGGCCAGGGGTGGGGCGGACGTCGAGGCACTCATGTTCAGGGGCGATCGGGCTTTCGGCGCAGTGTAGAGCGGCGCACGGTGCGCCGGTGCCGCGGCCCGGTATCGTCGCGATTCATACACGTGACCGCGGCGAAGACCGCGCCTTCCAGCCGTGCTGCAACTGCCGCTTTCTGCGCATTGCCAAGCGCTGCCGCCCGACTGGCGCGCGCTGGCGCAGCGATTCTTCGCCTCTGAGGCGGGCGAGGCACTGCAGGCATTTCTCGCCCAGCGGGTGGCTGCAGGCGCGGCCATCTATCCGCCGCGGCCACTGCACGCGCTCGAACTGGCGCCATTGGCTGCGGTGCGCGTGGTGATTCTCGGCCAGGACCCCTATCACGGCGCCGGCCAGGCGCACGGGCTCGCCTTTTCAGTGCCCGACGGCGTTCGCCCGCCGCCCAGCCTGCGCAACATCTTTCTCGAACTGAAGGACGATCTCGGCGGCGCGATGCCGGCGACCGGCAACCTGGAGCGATGGGCGCGCCAGGGCGTGCTGCTGCTGAACGCCGTGCTCACCGTCGAGGACGGCCAGCCGGCCGCGCACGCCGGCAAGGGCTGGGAGATGTTCACCGATGCAATGATCGATGCCCTGGCGCAGGACGCGCCGCCGAAGGTCTTCCTGCTGTGGGGCGCGCAGGCGCAGGCCAAACAGTCGCGCATCGCTAACGCAGCACGAGCGCATTGCGTGCTGAGCGCCAATCATCCCTCGCCGTTGTCGGCGCGGCGCGGGCCGCAGCCATTTCTCGGCTGCCGCCATTTTTCGCAGGCGAATCGATTTCTCGCGTCGCGCGGACTCGGTCAGATCGAATGGTGCGACGGGTCGGCGGCAGGACCATCGCATCGAACCGACGCTGAGGCGGGAAAATGAGGCGCGGTTGTGGTGGCGTTGCGATCGAGCACCCGAAGCTCGTTGACGGGCAGCGCGCCGAACGCGGCGCTGTGGCCGTTACCGCCCACACGCAGGGCTACCCGCCGTTCTTCTCTCGCGACGCGGTGCGATGATTCGCGTTGCGCGCGCTGCCGGCATCCCGGGCGGACGCGGCGCACAAGGCGAATTGAGGAAAATGACGATGCTGATCAACAAGTCCGATAAGCGGAACTGGGCGCCCACCGACTATCCGGGCATCGAGCGCAGCCTGTTCCGCAACAACGACACCGGGGGGCGCTCGTCGGTTGTTCGGCTGGCCGCGGGCGCGCGCTTTCCGCGCCACGCGCACCACGGCACCGAAGAAGTGCTGGTCCTGACGGGGCGGGTGCGGATCGGCAGCGCTGAACTGGAAGCGGGCGACTATCTCTTCACCGAACCGGGCGAGGAGCACGATGTCGCCGCCGTCACCGATGCGGTGATCTTCGTCTCGTCGCAGAAAGCGACGCCGGTGATTGATTCGTAGATGACGTCTTCAAACCGAGGCGATCGACGACAGCTCCGATAGCACTGCGGCCGGCAGGCAGCGAGCGCTCGACCGACGGCTGCTAGCGCCTGGCGGATGCGGGCGCATCGAGCGGCGCGAAACGGAACGGTGCCACCAGCGCACGGAGGATGGGTCCGTCGCGCTGATACAGATCCGGTCGGAACTGCAGTGTGCCGTTGTCGCTGGCGGCCGTGAAATACAGCAGCAGCACCGGCACCGAGCGGCGCACCGCGAGGGTGAGCGTGCGGCCGCTGGCGATTGCTTCCTGCAACTGCGGTTGCGACCAGCGCTGCGGGTCGTCGAGCAGCAGGACGGCGAGATCGAGCGGATTCTCGGTGCGGATGCAGCCGGAACTGAAGGCGCGCACGGTCTTTTCGAACAACGTGCGCGCCGGCGTGTCGTGGAGGTACACGGAGAATTCGTTCGGGAACATGAACTTGATCCGGCCGAGCGGATTGTTGGGTCCGGGCGCCTGCACGATCTGGTAGGGAAAGGCGCGTGGCCGCTCGCCGAACGGTGGCCAGTCGATCGACTGCGGATCGAGCATGCGGCCGCCATCGAGCAGGCGCATGTCGTGCCGCCGCAGATAGTCGCGGTCGCGGATGACTTTCGGCAGTACGTCTTCGCGCAGGATCGTCGGTGGCACGTGCCATTCCGGGTTCAGCACCAGGTATTTCATCTGTGCCCGGAATTCGGGTGTGGTGCGAAAAGGCCGGCCGACCACCACGCGTGCGGACCATGCCACCTCATCGTCGAGCCACAGCTGCGCCGTGAAGCCGGCGATATCGACCAGCAGGTAATCGCCCGCCAGTTCGCGCGCCACCCAGCGCAGCCGCTCGAGGTTGGCGCGCACCTGATCGATGCGCTGGCCGACGCCGACGTTCAGCGCGGCGAGCGTCAGCGGACCGACCACGCCATCGGATTCGAGCCCGTGCCGGGCCTGGAAGCGGCGCACCGCAGCCACGAGTGCTTCATCGAAGATTGCGGAATCCGGCAAAGAGGGAGCAAGATCGCCGCTGGCCTGCAGGCGTGCTCGCAGCTGCGTAACCCGCGGGCCGAGCGAGCCCGCTTCGAGTTTGGGTCCGCCAGTCAGTTGCGGCCAGCCACCGCGGCGCTCGTCCTCGCGCAACTGCGCCAGCGCCCGGCGCAGGTCGCGGTACATCGGCAACCTGGGCGCGATGCTCTCGAGTGCCGCCGCCGGATCCGGTGCAGTGAGCAGCTTGGCGAGCGCCACGACGGGCTCGATGCCATCGAGTGTGCGCGCGAAGTTCCAGCCGTCCTGCAGTGTGCGTGGATCGGCCTTGCCGAAATGAAGGTGGTAAGCGAGCCTCATGAACGCATCGGTCAACAACAGGTCGTGCTCGGCCCGCGCGCGATCGGCATCGCGGCCGGCCGGCATTGGGCGGGCGAGCAGGTCGGCGTGGTAGTCGCGCGGATCGAGACCGTGTGCTCGGCTTGCCGCGATTGCCGCCAGCAGCGTGCGTTCCCGTTGCGCATCGGACCACAGTGGCGCGAAGCCGCGCTGCTCGTAAACCGTGGCCAGGAGGGCACGCGCTGACGCGGAGCCGGCGCCGATCCGTGCGTCGCTCTCGATGCGCAGCGATTCGATCCGCTGGCGCAGAGCTTCGACTGTCTCGTCAGCGGCCGCCGCGGCCGTGGATGCGCTCGCGAGCAGCAGTGCGGCGAGTGCGGCACGCAATCTGCAGCGGGCAAGCGCGAGCACTCGGCGTGTGCCTGGGCCAGCCCAGCGCGTGATCGGCCATGCGGGCGAAGGCGGGCGCGGCAGGCACCGCGGTACCATCGCCGCTCGGCAATGATGACCGGTTGGTTCGATCCGCATGAAAGACAGTTTCACTTCGTCGGCCACTTCGACTGCCCGCCGCCGCATGCTGCAGGCGTTCGGCCTCGCCGCACTGGCGCTGCCGTTCTCTCCTACGGCATGGGCCGCGGCGCGACGGTCGATTTCCTTGTATCACACGCATACCAGTGAACGTCTGAGCGTGGTCTATTTCGAGCGCGGTGCCTACGTTCCCGATGCGCTCGTTTCGCTCAATCACCTGCTGCGCGACTTCCGCAGCGGCGAGGCCGCTGAAATCGACGTGGCGCTAATCGATCAGCTTGCCGCGCTAGACCTCGCCTGTGGGCCGGGCACGTTCGAGGTGATCTCCGGCTACCGCTCGCCGCAGACCAACGACATGCTGCGCGGTCGCAGCAACGGTGTGGCCAAGGGCAGCCTGCACCTGCAGGGTCGCGCCATCGACGTGCGGCTCAGCGGCCGCGATACGCGCCTGCTGCGCGACGCTGCAGTCGCGCTCAAGCAGGGCGGCGTCGGCTACTACGCACGCTCGGATTTTGTGCACCTCGATACCGGGCGAGTACGTATGTGGTGACGACGCGGGCCGTCGCCGGCGCGCCGCGGGGGGAAGCGGAACGCCAGGCCGGTGGCGATGTTCAGACGGTCGATCAGTGCGTAATCGACACCAACACGCTGCACGGCGCGTGTTCGATCAGCGCCGGTGAGGTCGAGCCGCGCCACCAGCGCGCAGCCCAGCTGTCCAGATGCTTGTGGCCGATGACGACAAGATCGGCGGCAATCTTCTTCGCGTGGGCGGTGATCTCGGCGACCGGCTCACCGACCACCACTTCGCCGCTGGCCGGGTAGCCCGAATTCGCCAGTCGGCGCAGGCCGTCGTCGAGGATGGCCTGGAAGCGCTTCTTCTCTTCCTCTTCGCTTTCGTTGATGTAAAGCCCGCCTTCGAGGCCGGCGTAGGTCGTGGCCAGGCGTGGCATCACGGCGACCAGGTGCAACTCCGCCTGGCTCCATTGGGCGATATCGAGCGAATCGAGCAGGGCCTTCTGCCCGGATTCGGAGCCGTCGTAGGCGAGCAGGATGCGCTTGTACATCGAAGCCTCCGGATCGTGGTGAGACTGCAAGCGGCCTCAGTCCGCTTTCGCGGCATTGTCGCGCCGATGCGCGATGGCCGCTACTGTCCACCGGACGCAAGCGCATCAATGCGGACTCAGTCGCTACCGCCTCCCCACCCGTCCGCCACCGTGCCGCTGCTGCCCATGTGCGGCCGACCGGTCTCGTGCGCCCGTGTGTTGGATCCGTGCAAACTGGTTAAATTCCAATGCCGCACAGGCGGCGCGACGGGCCGCACGGTCGCCTGCCACAAGCGCTTTGATCAAACGGCGTCGGCGCTGGGGGCCACATCGTCAAAAGTGAGGGCCGAGTGGCAACTTACTTCGCAGCGCCCGCAGATCGCACACAGGAGTCCAAGTGAACACGACGAAGAAGTTTGCCTCGCACGCTGACGTCGAGGAAAAGCAGGTCAGCTTCGACAAGCTGTCGGACAACGCGTACGCGTACACGGCCGAAGGCGACCCGAACACCGGCATCGTCATCGGCGATGACGCGGTGCTGGTCGCCGACACGCAGGCCACGCCGGTGATGGCGCAAGACGTGATCCGCCGCATCCGCGCGGTCACCGACAAGCCGATCAGGTACGTGGTGCTGACCCACTACCACGCCGTGCGCGTGCTCGGCGCCAGCGCCTACGCGGCGCAGGAAATCATCGCCAGCCAGGACACCTACGATCTGATCGTCGAGCGCGGCGAGCAGGACAAGAAAAGCGAGATCGAGCGCTTTCCGCGGCTGTTCCAGGCCGTCGAGTCGGTGCCGCCGGGGATGACCTGGCCGACGATCACCTTCAAGGGCGAGATGACGCTGTGGCTCGGCAAGCTCGAGGTCAAGCTGCTGCAGCTTGGCCGCGGCCACACTAAGGGCGACACGGTGGTCTGGCTGCCGCAGCAGAAGATTCTGTTTTCCGGCGACCTGGTGGAGTTCGACGCCACGCCGTACGCGGGCGACGCTTACTTCGAGGACTGGCCGCGCACGCTCGACGCGATCGCGGCGCTGAAGCCGGAGAAGCTCGTGCCCGGCCGCGGCGCCGCGCTGACTACGCCGCAGCAGGTGCAGGCAGGGCTGGCCGGCACACGCGCTTTTGTCAGCGAGCTGTATGCGGCCGTGAAGCGCGCCGCCGCCGCCGGCAAGGACCTGCGCGCGGCGTACCGTGATACGTACGACGAACTGAAACCCAAGTACGGCCACTGGGTGATCTTCGACCACTGCATGCCGTTCGATGTCTCGCGCGCCTACGACCTCGCCCAGGGCCATGCCGACCCGCGCATCTGGACGGCCCAGCGCGATCAGGAGATGTGGCAGGCGCTCGAAGGCTGACCCGCCGGCCGGAGGCGGATACCCGGTTCAATGCTCAAGACCTACACCTATCCGAAGTTCGCGGCGGTCGCGCCGCCGGAACTGCGTGGCGTCACGCACCGCTATCCGGTGGCCGTTGTCGGTGCCGGCCCGGTGGGCATGGCGGCGGCGATCGACTGCCAACTGCAGGGCATCGAGACGATCGTGCTCGACGACGACGACACGGTCTCGGTCGGCTCGCGGGGCCTTTGTTATGCCAAGCGCGCGTTGGAGATCCTCGATCGCCTCGGCGTCGGCGACCCGGTGGTGAACAAGGGCGTCGAATGGAACGTCGGCCGCACCTTCTTCCGTGACCAGGAAGTCTATTCGTTCAACCTGCTGCCGCAGCCCGATCACAAGCGGCCGGGCATGATCAACCTGCAGCAGTACTACCTCGAGGAATTCCTGGTCCGCCGCTGCACCGAGGTCGGCACCGCGATCCGCTGGGAGAATAAGGTGGTGGCGGTGACACCGCGCGACGACGGCGTGGCGCTCGACGTGCAGACGCCAGCCGGGGCCTACCGCCTGGAAACCGACTGGTTGATCGTCGCCGACGGCGCGCGCAGTTCGATCCGATCGATGCTCGGGCTCGACGTCGAAGGCCGCGTGTTCCAGGACCGCTTCCTGATCGCCGACGTGGTGATGAAGGCGGATTTCCCGGCCGAGCGCTGGTTCTGGTTTGACCCGCCATTTCATCCGAACCAGTCGGTGCTGCTGCACCGTGAAGCCGACAACGTCTGGCGTATCGATTTCCAGCTCGGCTGGAACGTCGACCCGGAGGAGGAAAAGAAGCCGGAGAAGGTGATCCCGCGCATCAAGGCCATGCTCGGCGAAAAGCGGGAGTTCGAACTGGAATGGGTCAGCGTCTACACGTTCCAGTGCCGGCGCATGGCGCGGTTCAACCACGGCCGCGTGCTGTTTGCCGGCGACGCCGCGCATCAGGTCTCGCCGTTCGGCGCGCGCGGCGCTAATTCCGGCATCCAGGACACCGACAACCTGGTGTGGAAGCTGAAGCTGGTCATCGACGGCCGCGCGCCGGCACCCCTGCTCGACACCTACTCCGACGAGCGCGTCTTCGCCGCCGACGAGAACATCATGAACTCGACGCGCTCGACCGACTTCATCACGCCGAAAAGCAATATCAGCAAGGCCTTCCGCAACGCCGTGCTGCAGCTCGCCGGCGAGCATGCCTTCGCGCGCAAGCTGGTCAACTCCGGCCGGCTGTCGGTGCCGGCGATCTATAGCGAATCACCGCTGAACACGCCGGATGCCGACGTGTTCGCCGGCGACATGGTGCCCGGTGCGCCGGCCGACGACGCGCCGGTGGTGCTCGACGGCAAGCCGGCGTGGCTGCTCGATCAGCTCGGCAACCGCTTCCAGCTGCTTATCTACGCCGATGATCAGGCGCGCGTTGATGCCGCCGCGCTGGCGCCGCTGCGCGAGACGGCGATGGCCGTCGAGCCGATCGTCATCGGTGCGCGCGCTGAGGGCCTTGCCGGCGTACGCGTGCTGCACGACGTCAAGGGCCGCTTTGCCGAACGCTTCGATGCGCGCCATGGCAGCGGCTGGCTGCTGCGGCCGGATCAGCACATCTGCGCGCGCTGGCGCCGCGTTGATGTGGCGAAGGTGCTGACCGCGGTGGCGCGCGCGACTGGCAACGTTTGAGGAGGCGACTATGGCGCTGAATCTGAACCCGAATTTCGCCGCCACCGGCACGCGGTACTTCCGCGACTTCTCGCCCGGCGACGACTTCTACGAAATGCTGATCGACGCGCACCGCGACCTGAGCGACGAACAAAGTGCGCTGCTCAACGCCAAGCTCGTGCTGCTGCTCGCCAACCACGTCGGCGAAATTGCGGTGCTGCGCGAGGCGTTGGAGAAGGCGCGCGAAGGCGTCTGAGGAGCAAAGTCGACACACAATCCATCTCCGGCGCCGCTTGAAGGAGGCTCCCATGCTGATCCGCAAGATCCATCACGTTGCCTACCGCTGCATCGACGCCAAGCAGACGGTCGAGTGGTACGAAAAGCACCTCGGCATGAAGTTCGTGCTGGCGATCGCCGAGGACCGCGTGCCGTCGACGCAGGAGCCCGATCCGTACATGCACGTCTTCCTCGACGCCGGGCAGGGCAACGTGCTCGCCTTCTTCGAGCTGCCGAACAGCCCGCCGATGGATCGCGACCGCAACACGCCGGGCTGGGTGCAGCACCTGGCGCTGGAGGTCGATTCGGTCGACACCCTGCTCGCCGCCAAGGCAAGACTGGAAGCCGCCGGCATCGAGGTCGTCGGCCCGACCGATCACACGATCTTCAAGTCGATCTATTTTTGCGACCCCAACGGCCACCGGCTGGAGCTGGCCGCCAACACCGGCACGCCGGAGATGTTCCGCAAGCTCGACGACGTGAAATGGACGATGCTCGAGGAGTGGACGATGACCAAGCGCGCGCCGAAGCATGCGGTGTGGATGCATGACGGGAGCATGGCCGCGAACGGCTGACGCTCGGGCGTGGGATGTTCGGTGCAAGCCCGTGCGCCCTGGGTTCCGCTTGGCGGACCGGCGATGGGTCTTGCGCTGGTTCCGTGACGCGCTTGCGGCGCGGGACAAGCTGACCGGATGGCAGCAGGCCAATCGCCGTCAGCCACGGCGCCAATCGGATTGAATTTGTAACCTCCGCCTGCGCGAACGCGGCGGCCCGCCTGCTGCAATCTCAGGGCGACCGGCAGATCGCCGTGCCAACGGCGACGTATCGCGTGCCGTCCCACAGCACGCCGTTGCCGCAGTCAGCCGACGGCATCACGTTCCAGACTCGTCCGTCCGCGGACGTTGCACGATGCGTGCTGCCCACGGCCAAGTGACGATTGACGCCCGTGGTCACCGCATTGAACGTCGGCAGCGGCTCATCGCCGGCGTGTTGCTGCCAGGCGATGCCGTCGACTGACGAGAAGATTGCGGGTGCTTGGGCCGAGGAGTCGGGCAAGCCTACGGCGACGAAGCGGCCGTTGCCCCAGGTGACATCGGCCAGTTGTCTAAGTTCTGGCGAGGACACCAAATGCCTGGTCCAGACCTCGGCGTCGGTCGAGGTCCAGGCGGCCGGCCTGCCCCAATTGCCCACCGCGACCACCAGGCTTTCTGATGCGGCAATAGAGGCCATGCCCGGCATGCCCGCGCCGCCAACGTCGACCTGCCGCGGCGCGCGCTGCGTCCAGCTAATGCCGTCGGGCGAAGTCAGGATCAGCGCATAACGTGGTAGAGGCAGCGATACAGTCAAGAATTCATCGTGACCCACGGCAACGAACTGCGTCCCGGTCCAGATCACTTTGTTCAGCTGGCTGAAGGTCGATCCGCTGCCGGAGCGATGCTGGACCGTCCACGTGGCCCCGTCGGTCGAAGTGACGACGATCGCCTCGCTCGGAGACCAATCACGTCGAGGTGCGGGACTATCGCCGACGGCGACGAAACGCGACCCGGAAGTGGCGACGCTGTACAGCGTGTGTTCTACCCCGGACGTGCGCACGGTCCACGCGTTCAGATCGGGCGACGTCATGATCGTTCCGCGCGCACCGACCGCAACGTACTGGCTGCCGTTGAAGGCGATGCCGTACAGGGTTTCCGGCGGCACGAACCCCAGCCTCGTCCAGTTCGTCGCCGTGTCGTCGGCAACGACTTCGAACGTTCCGCTCAGCCGATTCGAGGCGCTGCCGCGGCTGTCGATGGCCCACAGCTCGAACGGGTGCCTGCCGATCTTGTCGACAGAGACGGCAAAGGCGGTGGCTACGGTGCCGCTAGTGCGCCCGACAACCGATACCGGTACCGTCACATCGGCAACGCCGCTGCTGACCCAGCGCAGCGATGCAATATCACCGCCGGCGTCGGTGAAATCGACCGTTCCGCTGATCGAGGCCGTGCCGCCGGGCGACTGCAGCGCCGAGGCCGGAGAAATGCGCAGGTTCGAGATCGCGGGCGCGTGCTCTGCATCTCCACCACCGCCACCGCCGCACGCCATCAATGTCGATACCGCGAGCAGCAAGGCATGAAGCGACGGCCGTGACGTTTTCATGCTGCATCCTCCGTGCAAGTGTCCAGTCGATACCGGTCGAACAGCCGTTTGGTCATGTTGCCGCCGATACTCACGGCAGGTCGGTCGCCTGCGCGATGCCGTTCAATGTGGCGACGTAAAGCGACTTGCCGCTGACGGCGACGGCCTGCGGTCCCGTCAGTCCCCCGGGCAGCACACCGGGCGCGAAGCCGGGCCGGCCGGCCGTGCCGATGATCGTGATCACGATCCCGGAGGGCGTGATCTTGCGGATGGTGTGGTTGCCGGTGTCCGCGACGTAGACGTTGCCAGCATCGTCGACAGCGACGCCTTGCGGGAAACTGAATCTTGCGTCAGCGCCGACGCCGTCGGCGCTTCCGCTTTGCCCGGCGGTGCCGGCCAGCGTCGACACCATGCCATTCGGCGTGATCCTGCGGATCGTGTGGTTGCTGCGGTCGGCGACGT
>JBFINI010000059.1:0-12153 GCA_041611275.1 Burkholderiaceae bacterium | reverse complement strand
CGGTGTCGTCGGTGCTGCCGGCCTGGGTGCATGAAGGCGGCACGCAGCAGCTGCTGGCGCGCCTGCGCGATCCGGCGGCGCGCGCTCGCATCAAGTCGAAGCCGAATCCGATCTGGCGCCTGGTTGCCGAGGGCCGCTGGAGCGACATCGTGCTGTTCTCCGCGCACCAGAACCGTCACGAGCAGGGCCGCACGATCGCCGAGATCGCCGCCAGCCGCGGCGTCGAACCCTTCGATGCGGTGCTCGACCTGCTTTTCGAAGAGGGCGAAGGCTTTGCGGCGCTGAACTGGGCCGGGCACAACTTCACCGACGACGACATCGCGCTGCTGCTCGACCAGCCGAATACCGGCGTGATCTCGGACACGATCACGCTGACGCGCGACGGCCCGCTCGGCGCACTGCGCTGGTCGCCGAGCACCTTCGGCTGGACCGCGCGTTTCCTGCAGCGCTACGTGCGCGAACAGCGTGCGCTCGAGCTGCCCGAAGCGGTGCGCCGCCTCACGCGCCTGCCCGCGCAGCGGCTCGGCCTGACCGACCGCGGGCAACTTTGCGAAGGTGCCCGCGCCGATCTGGTCGCGTTCGACGACGCGGCGGTCGAGGATCGTTCGTCGCTGCAGTCGCCGAACGAACCGCCGGCAGGCTTCGCGCACGTGATCGTCAACGGCCGCCTTGCGGTGCGCGATGGCCGACTGACCGGCGCTCGCGCGGGCCAGGTGATCCGCGGGACCTGAGGGAGTGCGCGAACGATGAGTGCGCGGCGAGACCCCGCAAGGCTTGCCACCGGCATGGCGACCATGATCGCGCTGGTGGCGTTCTGGTACGTCGGCTCGGTGACCGGGCTGATCAACGCGCAGGTGTTTCCGACGCCCGAGCAGTTCGGCGCCGCGGCCCGGCAGCTGCTCATCGGCGACGGCTTCGGCGACGGCCGGCTGCACGAGCATTTTGTGCAGAGCGTGAAACTGATCCTGATGGGATTCTTCGCGGCCTCCGCGATCGGCGTGCCGCTCGGCCTGCTAATGGGCTGGTCGCGCCGCGCCGAGGCACTGATCAATCCGATCTTCCTGCTGATCCGGCCGATCCCGGCGCTGGCCTGGATTCCGCTGGCGATCGTCTGGCTCGGCCTGGGCGATGCGTCGAAGGTGATGATCCTGTGGTTCGCCGCCTTCGTGCCGGCGGTGATCAACAGCTACACCGGCGTGCGCACGATCGACCGGCCGGTCATCGAGGCCAGCCAGATGCTCGGCATCCGCGGCTGGCGGCTGGCCAAGGACCTGATCATTCCCGGCGCCCTGCCGTCGATCTTCACCGGCCTGCGGCTGGCGCTGCAGGGCTGCCTGACCGCGCTGGTCGCCGCCGAACTGCTCGGCGCGATCCTGGGCCTGGGCAAGGTGCTCTACCAGGCGGGACTCGATATTTATCCGGCGATGATCCTGGTCGGCATGGTCGCGGTGGCGATCACCGGCTTCGCGCTGACCTTCCTGCTCGATGTGATCGAGAAACTGTCGATGCCCTGGCGCAGGCAGCACTAGTTCGCAGCGGCCATGCAAGAAGCGCTCTCGCGACAACAACTGGTCTGGCTCTCGTTCACGGGCCTGGCGATCTTCTTCGGCATCTGGACGTTTGCCTCGTGGATCGAGCTGGCGCCGCGGCGCTTCCTGCCGCTGCCGTGGGAAGTCCTTGCACGCGGCTGGGCGCTGCTCACGGATCCGTTCTCCGGCCATACGCTGCAAGGCCATCTCGCCTCCAGCATCAACCGTTATCTGCGCGGCTTCCTGCTCGCCGGCGCGGTGGGCGTGCCGCTCGGCCTGCTGATGGGCTGGTACCGCTGGCTCGACAACATGATCACGCCGCTGTTCGACAGCCTGCGCTTCGTCGCGCCGATCGCCTGGGTGCCGTTCGCGGCGCTGTGGTTCGGCACCGGCATCGGCGGCCCGACGATGATCATCTTCGCCGGCGCCTTTCCGCCGTGCCTGATCAACGCCTACCGCGGCGCGCGTTTTGTCGAGACCAGGTATCTGGAGGCAGCGCAGGTGCTCGGTGCCTCGGGCCCGCGCATCGTCATGGAAGTGCTGCTGCCGTCATCGCTGCCGTCGATCATCGCCGGCCTGCGGATTTCCGCCGGCGCCGGCTGGCAGTCGCTGATCGGCGCCGAACTGATCGCCGCCAACAGCGGCATCGGCCTGATGATGGTGCGCGGTCAGGGCGCGCTCGACACATCGATCGTGATGGTCGGAATGATCGCGGTCGGATTATTCGGAATGCTGGTCGATGTGCTGCTACGCGGCGTCGAGCAGTGGGTCAACCGGCGGCGGGGCAGCAAATCATGAGCGACATCGTTCTGAACAACGTCTCGCGCAACTTCCGCCGCGACGGCAAGGATTTTCTCGCGCTTGACGGCGTCAGCTACACGGTGGCGGAGAAGGAATTCGTCGCCGTCGTCGGCCCGTCGGGTTGCGGCAAGACGACCTGCCTGCGCATGGCCGCGGGGCTGGAGTTTCCCACCAGCGGCACGGTGACGGTCGCCGGCGTCGAGGTCGAGCGCCCTGGCCCGGATCGCGCGGTGGTGTTCCAGGCGTTTGCCCTGTTTCCGTGGAAGACGGTGCACGAAAACATCGCCTTCGGCCTGCGCTCGCTGCGCGTGCCCAGGGACGAGGCCGCCGACCGCATCGCCAAGAACATCAAGCTGATGGGGCTGCAGGGCTACGAATCCGCCTACCCGCATCAACTGTCCGGCGGCATGCAGCAGCGCGTGGCCATTGCGCGCGCCTACGTGCTCGATCCGCAGGTGCTGCTGATGGACGAGCCCTTCGGCGCGCTGGATGCGCAGACGCGCACGGTGATGCAGGAGGAACTGCTGCGTATCGGCCGCGTCAACCCGCGCACGATCATGTTCATCACGCACGCGGTCGAAGAGGCGGTCTACCTCGCCGACCGCGTGATCGTGATGACGCGTCGGCCCGGTCGGATCAAGGAAATCATTGACGTCAAGCCAACGCGTGACGCCGAGGATTGGGGAAAGTACGAGCGCATCGAGGATGTGATGGACCTCGAATCATTCGTACACCTGAGAACCCGGATCTGGCGCCTGCTGCGCGAGCAGCATGATCCGGGCGATCACTGAGAAGCGCCGCCATCGAGTCCACATCTATCAAGGAGCAAATGATGAAAACGCTGTTTCGCCAAGCCGCGATGGCGGCCACGCTGGCGGTCGCCGCCGGCATCGCCACCGCGCAGGACCTGAAAGAAATCCGCATCAGTTCGCAGCCCGCGCTGCTGGGATCGGTACCGTTCCTGGTGGCCGAGGAGAAAGGCTGGTGGAAAGACGTCGGCCTGAAGGTCACGATCACCAACTTCCCGGCCGGCGCGCCGCAGATCGCCGCAAGCAAGTCGTGGGACGTCGGCTACACGGGGTCGGTCCCCGCCGTGCTCGGTGCGGTGCGGTTCGGCCTGCACACGATCGCGTTCTCCGACGACCAATCGGCAACCAACGCACTGGTGGTCAACGGCCCGAATGCGGATGCGATCATCAAGAACCCGGCGTCGCTGAAGGGCGGCACGGTGTTCCTGACCGCCAACTCGACCGTGGATCTCGCAGCGCGTTCGTGCCTGCAGAAATTCGGACTTGGCAAGGGCGACGTGACCGTGCGCTCGATGGGCCAGTCGGAGATCATCGCCGCAATGAGCTCGGGCAATGCCAACGTCGGCGGACTGTGGGCGCCGAACACCTACACGGTCGAGGAAAAGGCCGGCGGCAAGATGCTGTGCTCCGGCAAGGATGCCGGCGTGCTGGTGCCGGGCAACATGGTCGTGCGCGCCGACTGGGCCAAGGAAAATCCGCAGCTGGTCGCCCGCTTCCTGGCCGTGTACATCCGCGCGCAGCGCTGGCTGGCCGCCAATCGCAAGGATGCGGTGGCGATGATGAAGAAGCACTACGACACCGGCGGCGTGAATATCTCGGAAGCAGCGATGAACAGAGAATTCGACCTGCGCCCGATGTTCGATCTGGCCGGCCAGCTCGCATTGTTCAATCGCAGTGGCGGCGCCTCCAAGGCCGACAACGCGATGAACACGATCGCCGCCTTCATGAAGGAGGTCGGTTCACTGCGTGCAGACGAAGCGTTGCCGGAACCGAAGTCCTATGTCACCGACGAGTACCTGAAGCTGGTCGACGCCGACCCGAAGCTCAAGGCGTTTGCCAATCTGAAGTAACCGCGCGATGTGGCCGAACCCCGGGGCGGTCGCCCCGGGGACCGGTATCCGTTTTCCAAGACTTCCTGCGAGAACTGCATGGCCATCAAATATCTGAAGAAAGCCGATCCTCCGGTCGCTGCGATCGACAGCGCGACCAGCGACACCGTGCGCACGATGCTGCGCGAGATCGAAAGCGGCGGCGAAGATGCGGTGCGCAAGTACGCGCGCGCTCTGGACGGCTACGACGGCGAGGTCGTCGTCAGCGAAGCAACCTTTGCGCAAGCTGAGAAAAGCCTGGCGCCCGGGGTGAAGGACGACATCCGCTTCGCCCGCGACCGCGTGCAGGACTTTGCGCGCCGGCAGCGCGATTCACTGCACGAATTCCAGGCCGAGCTCATTCCCGGGCTGATCGCCGGACAGAAGCTGATTCCGTGCAACACCGCCGGCTGTTACGTGCCCGGCGGCCGCTACGCGCACGCGGCCAGCGCCATCATGAGCGTCGGCACAGCCAAGGTCGCTGGAGTGAAGAACATCATCGCCACATCGCCGGCGCACAAGGAGCACGGCATCAATCCGGCGATCCTGTACGCGATGAATCTGTGCGGCGCGGACGCTGTGCTGGCGCTCGGCGGCGTACAGGCAGTGGCGGCGCTGGCCTACGGCCTGTTTAGTGGTCACACGGCCGACATCATCGTCGGCCCCGGCAACCGCTTCGTCGCCGAGGCCAAGCGCATGCTGTTCGGCCGCGTCGGCATCGACGTCGTCGCCGGCCCCACGGAGTCGGCAGTGATCGCCGACGACACCGCCGACCCGGCCATCGTCGCCGCCGATCTGGCCGGCCAGGCCGAGCACGGCCCCGATTCGCCCGTGTGGCTGTTCACGACCTCGCGCGAACTTGGCGAAGCGGTGCTGCGCCAGATGCCCGATGTGATCGCCGCGCTGCCCGAGCTGGCACGCAGCGCCGCCACGGCCGCCTGGCGGGACTACGGCGAGGTGATCCTGTGCAGCACGCGCGAGGAAGTCGTCGCCATCAGCGACAAGTACGCCAGCGAACATCTGCAGGTCATGGCGAGCGATCTGGACTGGTGGCTCGCCCATCTGACCAACTACGGGTCGCTGTTCCTCGGCGAGGAAACGACGGTGGCTTACGGCGACAAGTGCAGCGGGCCGAACCACATTTTGCCGACCAAGGGCGCGGCGCGCTACTCGGGCGGGCTGTCGGTCGGCAAGTTCATCAAGACGGTCACCTGGCAGCGGCTGAACCGCGACGCCTCGCGCACGGTCGGCCAGGTCGCCGCGCGCATCTCGCGCCTGGAAGGTATGGAAGGCCACGCGCGTACCGGCGACGTCCGCCTGCACAAGTACTACCCGCAGGAGAAATTCGACCTCGGGACCTTGGGCGGCCACTCGAGATAGCGACGATGGCTGCAGTTCCCGAAGACAGCGGCCCGCAGGTCGACCTCGACCTGACCGAACAGGAACCGATTCCGCGCGCCGGCGTTGACGCCGTGCTTGCGCTGATGGCCAGCGGCAAACTGCACCGCTACGGCGAAGTCGGCGACAAACCGAGCGAGGTCTCGTCGCTGGAAGCCGAGTTCGCCGCCGAACTCGGTGTGCGCTACTGCGTAGCGATGAATTCCTGCGGCTCGACAATGTTCGTCGCGTTCAAAGCGGCTGGCGTCAAAGCGGGAGACAAAGTGCTGTCGAACTGCTTCACGCTGGCGCCGGTGCCGGGCGCGATCGCCCACGTCGGCGCAGTGCCGGTGCTGGTCGACGTCAGCTGCGACTACACGATCGATCTGGATGATCTCGAACGCAAGGCCGCCGCCAGCGGCGCCGAAGTGCTACTGCTGTCGCACATGCGCGGCCATATCTGCGACATGGAGCGCCTGTCGCGTATCTGCGCCGAACACGAGATCCAGGTGATCGAAGACTGCGCGCACACCATGGGCGCGGCCTGGAACGGCAGGCCGACGGGCACCTGGGGCCGCGCCGGCTGCTTCAGCCTGCAGAGCTACAAGCACATCAACGCCGGCGAAGGCGGTCTGCTGGTGACCGACGACGAGGACATCGCCGCGCAGGCGATCCTGTATTCCGGCAGCTACATGTTGTACCGCTCGCATTTGGCGCGGCCGGCCGACGAGGTCTTCGAACGCTGGAAGTACCTGACGCCGAACTTCAGCCTGCGGATGAGCAATCTCGCCGCCGCCGTGGCGCGGCCGCAGCTGGGCGCTTCGCTCGCCGATCGTTGCGCGCGCTGGAACGAGCGCTACCGCTGGCTGCAGGACGCGCTGCAGGGTATTGCGCATCTGTTCGTACCGACACGCCCGCCGAAGGAGCAGTTCGTCGCCAGTTCCATCCAGTTCTCGCTGACCGAGCTGCCGCGCGAAAAGATGCAGCGTTTCATTGCCGCCGCCGCTTCGCGCGGCCTGCATATCAAGTGGTTCGGTGCCGAGCTGCCGGTCGGATTTACCAGCGTGTGGACGCACTGGCGCTACGTCGGCGAGCCGCAGCAACTGTCGGCGGCCGAGAACGTGCTCGGTGGTCTGTGCGACATGCGCATCCCGCTGACACTGACGCGCGCTGACTGTGAAACACTGGCGGCCGTGATTCGCGCCGCCATGAACGAGACGATCAACGCCCAGGAAACATAACCCTCATGAAACTCGCCAGATTTCCCCGCCTGCGCATCGCCCACGGTCCGACGCCACTGGAGCCGATGAAGAACCTGTCGGCCAAACTGGACGGTCCCAACCTGTGGATCAAGCGCGACGACTGCACGGGCCTTGCTACCGGCGGCAACAAGACGCGCAAGCTCGAATACCTGATGGCCGACGCGCTACAGACGAAGGCCGACACGATCATCACGCAGGGCGCAACGCAGAGTAATCATGCGCGGCAGACCGCGGCGATCGCCACCAGACTCGGCATGCGCTGCTACATCATTCTCGAGGACCGCACCGGCTACACGCACGAGGACTACACACAGTCGGGCAATGTCTTCCTCGATCACCTGTTCGGCGCCGCAGTGTCGACCGTACCTGGCAACACGGACATGGACCAGGCGATGCAGCAGTTGGCCACAAGGTTGCGTGACGAAGGCAGAAGACCGTACGTAATTCCGGGCGGCGGCTCGAACGCGATCGGCGCCCTCGGTTACGTCACCTGCGCGCTGGAACTCGCCGATCAGGCGAACAACCTGGGACTGAACATCGACGTCCTGGTACACGCCACTGGCAGCGCCGGGACGCAGGCCGGGCTCGTCGCCGGCTTCGAAGGTGCACGGGCGCAGATTCCCGTCTACGGCGTCGGCGTGCGGGCGCCGAAGCAGCCGCAGGAAGAGCGCGTTCATCGGCTGGCCGTGCAGACCGCCGAAATGCTCGGCGTACCCGGCAGCGTCGCGCGCGAAGCCGTCGTCGCCAACTGCGACTACGTCGGCGAGGGCTACGGCATCCCGACCAAGGGCATGATCGAGGCGGTGACGATGCTTGCGCGCAGCGAAGGCATCCTGCTTGACCCCGTGTACTCCGGCAAGGGCATGGCAGGCCTGATCGACCTGATCCGCAAGGGGCGCTTCAAGAAAGGGCAGAACATCGTCTTCCTGCACACCGGCGGCGCGGTGGGACTGTATGGATACCTGCATGCTTTCGGCCCGGCACTGAAGGCGTGAGCCGCGACGCGAAAGAAGTCATGCAGCTCGTGTGCGGTTTTTCGGTCATCGTTCGCGCGGCACACAGATGATTGGCGTTCTCGGCGGCATGGGCCCGCTGGCCACGGCGGACTTCTTTCAGAAGGTGTTGGCCGCCACGGGTGCAGAAGAAGACGCCAATCATGTGCCGCTGTTGATCGCTTCCGATCCGCGCATTCCGCCCCGGCCCGCCGCGATACTGGCCGGTGGCGAATCGCCGCTGCCGGCGATGCGAACGATCCGCGACAAGCTGGTCGCGGCTGGCACTTGTGCGCTGGCGATGCCGTGCAATACGGCGCATTACTGGCATGCAGAGCTCGCGCGCGACTGCCCGGTGCCCTTCATTTCTATCGTCGATGCCAGCGTCGCCGAGCTGGTGGCGTTGGCGTCGCCCGGTTCGTCTATCGGCGTAGTCGGCACACGGGCAACGCTTGTCGGGCGCATCTTTGAAGCGAGCCTGAATGTGCACGGTTACACGCCGCTGCTGCCGACGAGCCAACTGCTGGATGACGCGATCCTGCCGGCGATCAGACTGGTCAAGGCCGCGCAGCTCGACCGCGCCGGGGAAATGTTGGCGCCGGCTGTCAACCGGTTGCTGGATCAGGGCGCCAGCGCCGTGATCCTGGCGTGCACCGAGATTCCGATCGCGCTCGACAAGATCGCCTCGCCGCTGCGGGCGAATTGCGTCGACACCACCGCGGCGCTGGCGCGCACATGTGTCAGTTTCTGGCGCCAGCGCATCGAATCGGCGCCAGTCTGATTTCCTTGACGATCGACCATTACTGGAACGCCACCTCGGCAAAGCTCCTGAGTTTGCGGCTGTGCAGCCGGTCGTGCCTTTGCTGGCGCAGCAGTTCGATGGCCAGCATGCCGATGCGCAGGTGCTGGTCGATACGCTCGCGGTAGAAGCGGTCGGCCATGCCGGGCAGCTTGATCTCGCCGTGCAGCGGCTTGTCGCTCACGCACAGCAGCGTGCCGTAGGGCACGCGGAAGCGGAAACCGTTGCCGGCGATGGTCGCACTTTCCATATCCTGCGCGATGGCCCGGCTCTGACTGAAGCGGCGGATCGGCGTGCGCTGCGGCAGCAGTTCCCAGTTGCGGTTATCGGTGCTGGCCACGGTGCCGGTGCACATCACGCGCTTCAGTTCGTAGCCTTCGAGCTGGGTGATATCGGCGACTGCCGCCTCGAGCGCCAGCTGCACTTCGGCCAGTGGCGGGATCGGCACCCATAGCGGCAGATCTTCATCGAGCACGTGGTCCTCGCGCACGTAGCCGTGCGCGAGCACATAGTCGCCGAGATTCTGCGTCGAGCGAAGGCCGGCGCAATGGCCGATCATGATCCACGCATGCGGTCGCAGCACCGCGATGTGGTCGGTGATCGTCTTGGCGTTGGCCGGCCCGACGCCGATGTTGACCATCGTGATGCCGGCGCGATCGGCACGCACCAGATGGTAGGCAGGCATCTGCGGCAGTCGTGGCGGTGCCGTGCCCTGTGATTGCGCTGGCACCGCCGCCTGCCCGGCCGGCCGCGTGATGACATTGCCCGGCTCGACAAACATCGAATAGCCGTGATCGCCGGCGTCGCGTTGCGCCATCAGCTCATGACCCAGGCGCACGAACTCGTCGACATAGAACTGGTAGTTGGTGAACAGCACGAAGTTCTGGAAGTGCTCCGGCACTGTGCCGGTGTAGTGGCGCAGGCGGTGCAGCGAATAGTCCACCCGTGGCGCGGTGAACAGCGCCAGCGGCCGCGGCTCGCCGGGCGCCGGCTCGAAGGTGCCATTGGCGATGCCGTCGTCCATCAAGCCAAGATCCGGCAGGTCGAACAGATCGCGCATCAGCAGCCGCCGCTCGGCGCTCATCGAGCCTTCGAGTTGCTCTTCTCCGCCCAGCGCGAAATGAACGGGAATCGGCTGCCGGCTGGTGCCGACCTCGAGGGCAACGTGGTGGCTGTCGATCAGCAGGCGCAGCTGTTCAAGGTAGTAATCGCGGAACAGATCGGGCCGGGTGAGTGTCGTTTCGTAGATGCCGGGACCAGCGACGAATCCGTAGCTCAGGCGCGAGTCGGCCCGCGCGACCGATTCGGTGCGCAGCCGGACAAACGGGTAACAGGCACGAACGCGCGCCGGCCGTTCTTCGCCGGCGATGAAGCGCGCGAGCGCCTGCCGCAAGAAAGCGATCGACTGTTCGTAAATCTTTCCCACATGGGCCAGCGCGGTGGCCGGCTCGCCGAAGCGCTCGGGCGGGATGAATGTCGGGCTGAGCATTGTCGTCTCCCCGGTGCTGCGGCATTGTGCCGCAGCAATCGGCGACTACGCGCCGCAAGCAGGAGCCGACCGTTGGGCGGCCGCACCGACGCCACAGAGCCCTATCGGCTCTCGTTGGCGATCGCCGCCTGTGCAGCGGCCAGCCGGGCAATGGGCACCCGGAAGGGCGAGCAGCTCACGTAGTCCAGGCCAACGCGGTGAAAGAACCCGATCGATACCGGATCGCCACCGTGTTCGCCACAGATCCCCAGCTTGATTCCTGGACGCACCGAGCGGCCCTTCTCAACGGCCATCCTGACAAGCAAACCGACACCCTTCTGATCGATCGACTGGAACGGATCACGCTCGTACATGCCGATCTTCAGATAACTCGGCAGGAACTTGCCCGCGTCGTCGCGCGAGAAGCCCATGGTCATCTGCGTCAAATCGTTGGTGCCGAAAGAGAAGAACTCCGCCTTCTGGCCGATGCTGTCGGCGATCAGGGCCGCGCGCGGCGTCTCGATCATCGTGCCGAGCAGAAAGTCCAGCTGCTCGCCGTGCTCGGCGGCGACGGCGGCGGCCGCCTGTCGAATGACGCGGGCCTGGGCGTTGAATTCCCGTACGGTCCCGACCAGCGGAATCATGATCTCGGCTTTCACGTCGATGCCCTTGGCCCTCATGTTCAGGCCGGCCTCTAGGATGGCGCGGGCCTGCATTTCCGTGATTTCCGGGTAGGTGATGCCGAGGCGGCAGCCGCGATGACCCATCATCGGGTTGAACTCGTGCAAGTCCTCCACTCGCATCTTGACGACCGCCAGCGGCACGTTCATTTCCTGCGCCATGCTTTTCTGGCTGGCTTCGTCGTGCGGCACGAACTCATGCAGTGGCGGATCCAGCAGGCGGATGGTGACCGGCAGACCATTCATCTCGCGGAAGATGCCCTCGAAGTCGCTGCGTTGCATCGGCAGCAGCTTGGCGAGTGCGCGGCGCCGCCCGGCCTCATCGTCGGCCAGGATCATTTCGCGCACCGCCTTGATGCGGTCGCCTTCGAAGAACATGTGCTCGGTGCGACAAAGGCCGATGCCGATGGCACCGAAATTGCGCGCGATCTTCGCGTCCTCTGGCGTGTCCGCGTTCGCGCGCACGCCCAGCCGCTTGTGGCGATCGGCGAGCTCCATCAAGGCGCCGAAGTCGCCGGTCAGTTCGGCTTCCTTCGTCGGCACCTGTCCCAGATAGACGTCACCGGTCGATCCGTCGAGCGAAATCCACTCGCCTTCCCGGTAGGTTTCGCCGCCGATCGCCATCGTGCGCGCCCGGTAATCGACATGGACGGCACCGGCGCCTGAGACGCAGCACTTGCCCATGCCGCGCGCGACCACCGCCGCATGCGAGGTCATGCCGCCGCGGGCAGTCAGGATTCCCTTGGCCACGCTCATGCCGCGCAAGTCCTCCGGCGACGTTTCCAGACGCACCAGGATCACGGTCTTGCCCTTGCGCGCCCACTCCTCGGCTTCGTCGGCAAAGAACACGACCTGCCCGGTAGCAGCCCCCGGCGAGGCCGGCAGGCCATGAGCAACGACCCGGGCCTTCTTGATGGCGTCGGGGTCGAAGACCGGATGCAGCAGTTCGTTCAACCGCTCCGGGCTGACTCGTTGCAGGGCTTCCTTCTCATCGATCAGACCCTGGCGCAGCATTTCCATGGCGATGCGCACCATCGCCGCGCCCGTGCGCTTGCCATTGCGCGTCTGCAGCATCCACAGGCGGCCCTCCTGGATGGTGAACTCGATGTCCTGCATGTCGCGATAGTGGTTCTCCAGCGTCGTCTCTGCTTTCAGGAGCTGCTGGTAGATCTCGGGCATCACCTCCTCGAGCGAAGGGAACGTGGCTCGCCGTTCCTCCTCGCTGACCATCGCCAGCTTCGCCCAGCGCCGTGAGCCTTCCAGCGTCACCTGCTGCGGCGTGCGGATGCCGGCGACGACGTCTTCGCCCTGGGCATTGATCAGGAACTCGCCGTTAAAAAGGTCTTCT
>JBFINI010000058.1:0-12240 GCA_041611275.1 Burkholderiaceae bacterium | reverse complement strand
CGCCGTACGCCCCCAGGCCGAAGAACGCGGCATGGCCGAACGAGGTGATGCCGCCATGGTTCATGAAGAAATGCAGGCTCGCCGCAACCACCGCCAGGATCGCCATCTCGGTCATGATCACCAGCGCGTAATCGCTCGCCCACAGCGGTGCGCTCGCTGCGATTACTAGTCCGAGCGCGATCGCCACCTTCAACAGCCTGCCCGCCGGCTGGTACGGCGCGTGCGCCGGCAAGCGCGTGTGGCCGAGCACTTCGGCACGACCGAGCAGGCCGTAAGGCCGCACGATCAGCACCAGCGCCATCGCGGCGAAAGCCAGCACCAGAGTGGATTTTGGCAACCACAGCACGCCGAACGCATGCAGCAGTCCGATCAGCAACGAGGCGAGAAAAGCGCCGCCGATCGAGCCGAGCCCGCCGACCACGACAACGACGAACGCCTCGACGATCACCGCCAGGTCCATCTGCAGCGTGATCGATTCGCGCGGAATCTGCAGTGCCCCGGCCAAGCCGGCCAGGAACGCGCCGAGCGCAAACACGGAAGTAAAAAGCCGCTTGCGATTGACGCCTAGTGCGGCAGCCATCAGCCCGTCGCTGGTTGCCGCCCGCACCTCGATGCCCCAGTTCGTGCGCTGGAAAACCAGCCACAGGGCGGCCAATACCAGCGGCCCGGCGGCGAGCAGGAACAGCGTGTACTGCGGCACGTATGCGCCGGCCAGTTGCACCGCGCCCTGCAGCCCCGGCGCGCGCGGCGCGAACAGGTCCTGCGGCCCCCACGCGTAGAGCGTCAGGTCCTGCACGATCAGCACCACGCCGAAGGTGGCCAGCAGCTGGAAGATTTCCGGCGACTCGTAGATCCGGCGCAGGATCAGCACTTCGATCAGCACGCCGGCAATGGCCACCACACCCGCTGCCAGCAGCAGCCCGCCGAAGAACCCCAGCGGCGTTTCCGGCAACTGCGCCGTGATCGTGTAGGCCAGATACGCACCGAGCATGTACAGCGAGCCGTGCGCGAAGTTCACCACTCGCGTGACGCCGAAGATGATCGTCAACCCGGCACTGACGAGAAACAGCGTCGAGGCATAGGCCAGGCCGGTGAGGAACTGGGCGAGGATCAAGTCCATGAAGACGAAGCGGCCCGTGGCCGCAATGACGGCAGCTGCGCGCCAGTCATTGTTGCGCGCAAGGCGCGCATCATAGGCGGCACCGCTGCTGTCATTGCCCGCGTAGCGGGCATCACCAGCCGCCGGAGGCGGCCATCATCGCGGCCGCGGGCCGCGTCACTTTATCGCTTCGGCCGGCCGTCGCCGCCGGACTTCGTCGTCACTTGGCAGGAACTTGGCGCCATCGGCATAGCGCCAGTCGACCATCGTGCCCTTGCCGCCGCGCAGGTCAAGCTTGCCCACATACGCGCCCATCGTCGACTGATGATCGAGGGCGCGCATCAGCGCCGGCCCGAACGGGGTGTCGAAATGAAGGCCACGCAGCGCCGCGATCAGCTTCTCGGTGTCGACCGATTTCGCCTTGGCGATGGCCGCGAAAATCGCCTGCATCGCTGAATAGCCGACCACCGAACCGAGGCGCGGATTGTCATCGTGCCGCTGGTAATAGGCAGTGAAGAATTTCGCATGCGCCGGCGTGTCGATCTGGTCCCATGGGTAGCCGGTGACGATCCAGCCTTTCGGCGTTTCGTCCTTCAGCACATCGAGATATTCCGGCTCGCCGGATAACAGGCTTACGGTCGGCACCCGCGGAAACAGTCCGCGCAGGTTGCCTTCGCGCACCAGGCGGGCCAGATCGGCGCCAAAGGTGACGTTGAACACCGCCTCCGGCCGCGCCGCCAGCACCGCCTGCACGGTGCTGCCGGCCTCCAGCTTGCCCAGCGCCGGCCACTGCTCGGCGACAAATTCGACATCAGGACGCTTCGCCTTCAGGAGCGCCCTGAAGCTCGCCACCGCGCTCTGGCCGTATTCGTAGTTCGGCGCAATCGTCACCCAGCGCTTGGCCGGCAGCTGCGCCGCCTGCTCGACCAGCATCGCGCTTTGCATGTGCGTGCTGGCCCGCAGCCGGAAGGTATAGCGGTTGCCCTTTTCCCACACCAGTGCGTCGGTCAGCGGCTCACTGGCGACGAACAGCACCTTGTTACGCAAGGCGAAGTCGGATACTGCCAGTCCAACATTGGACAGGAATGTGCCGGCGAGCAGATCGACCTTCTCGCTCGAGACCAGTTCGGTGGCGTGACGGACCGCGTCGTCGGGTTTGCCGGCGTCGTCGCGGGCAATGACCTCGACGCGACGACCGAGCAGCCCGCCGGCAGCGTTGATCTCCTCGACCGCCAGCTCCCAACCCTTGCGGTACGGCACCAGAAACTGCGGAATCGTCGAGTAACTGTTGATCTCGCCGATCCGAATCGGTGACGCAGCGCGCATCTGCGCACGACCGACGATCGGCGCCGCCGCAGCGACGGCAGCGGCGGCTAGCAGGCGGCGACGCACCCTGGAATCGACCATTTTCTCCCCTCCGTGGACACGGGCACGCGACGGAGCGCCGCGATGCGATGCGTAGAATAATGGCCTCTAACGCGATCACCGCCTGCGCCGATGACTCACGTCGTCATTGAATCCTGCATCAAGTGCAAATACACCGACTGCGTCGATGTCTGCCCCGTGGACTGCTTCCGCGAGGGTCCCAACATGCTGGCCATCGAGCCCGACGAGTGCATCGACTGCGCGGTGTGCATTCCCGAATGCCCGGTCAACGCCATCTACGCCGAAGAGGACGTGCCGGAAGACCAGCGCCATTTCATCGCGCTGAACGTCGAATTGGCAAAGGCCTGGCCGTCGATCACCCGCATGAAGCCGCACCCGGAAGACGCCGACGACTGGAAGGACGTTCGCGACAAGATGAAGTATCTCGAGCGGTGAGCCTGACCGGCGCTATGCCACGCGCACAGAACGCGGTGCTCCTTTCGTCGCTCCTGTCATCGCGCCGCGCGCCGGGCCGCCGCAAGGGCGACGCGCAAACTTGAACGTTCAACGTGCACGAACGACGCGTAGCGTCGCTTACACCTTGAACGCATAGACATATGGTCGCTCCCGACAAATACACCGCCGAGAAGATCCTGTGGATCCATCCATGGGCGCCGAATTTGTTCTCGTTCCGCCTGACCCGCTTCAAGGGCTTCCGCTTCACGCCCGGCCAGTTCGCCCGGCTCGGCGTCAAGAAGCCGGATCCTGACAACCCGAAGAATCCGTCCGGAGAGAAGATCGTCTGGCGCGCCTACTCGATCGTCTCGGCCGACTACGACGAACACCTTGAGTTCTATTCGATCGTCGTGCCGGGAGGCGAATTCACCTCGGAACTGGCACGGCTGAAGGTCGGCGACACCGTGTATGTCGAGAAGACCAACTACGGCTTCCTGACGCTCGATCGCTTCGAGCAGGGCACCGATCTATGGATGCTGTCGACCGGCACTGGACTGGCGCCGTTCATCTCGATGCTGTGGGATCCACGCACGTGGGAGCTGTACGAGAAACTGATCGTCGTGCACAGCGTGCGCTACCCGAACGAACTCGCCTATGCGGAGACCATCGAGGCATTCCGTGAGCACGAGTTGTTCGCCGAAATGGCCGGCAAGCTCCACTACACGCAGGCGGTGACGCGCGCCAAGGTCCCGGGCGCGCTTGGAGAGCGAATTCCGCCGGCAATCGTCGATGGTTCGCTCGAAGCGCAGGTTGCCCAGCGACTGGATCACCAGCGCTCACGCATCATGATCTGCGGCAACCCGGAAATGGTCGATGACACGCGCAAGCTGCTGGCCTCCCGTGGTTACACCACATCGCGACGCGGTGCGCCCGGCCACATGGCCGTGGAGAACTACTGGTAGTAGCCCCATATTGCGGTATCCTGACATCGGTCAACTGGCCTGACCAGTTGGAACCGCAGGGTGTAGTGCGATCTTTTCCTTGACCGAGGTGCGACGCATACCAGTGAACATAGGTCGGCTCACATACGGCAGCGTTCTTCTGTGGCAGGACCTGTTTCCGGGAGGGCTCGGTGCTCTACCACCTGCATGAACTGCAGCGCCGGCTGATGAATCCGCTTTCGACGTGGGCGCAAGCCACGTCGGAACTGTTCTCCAGCCCCTATAGCCCCCTGGCCTATACGCCGATGTCGCGCCGGCTCGCCGCCGGCTACGAGGTGCTGCACCGCCTTGGAAAGCGCTACGAAAAACCGCAGTTCGCCCTGAGCCCGACCACGATCAATGGCACCAAAGTGCCGGTGGTCGAGAAGATCGATGTCGACAAGCCGTTCTGCAAGCTGTTGCACTTTTCGCGACAGTTGCCGGCCAAACTGGCAAAGCGGACGCCCGATCCGCGCGTGCTGATCGTGGCACCCTTGTCCGGTCATCACTCGACGCTCTTGCGCGATACGGTGCGCACGCTGTTGCCGGAACACGATGTCTGGATCACCGACTGGGTCGACGCGCGGCTGGTGCCGCTGTCCAAGGGGCCGTTTCACCTCGACGACTACGTCGACTATGTGCGCGAATTCCTCGGCTTTCTCGGCCCGGATGTGCACCTGATCTCGGTGTGCCAGCCAACGGTGCCAGTGCTGGCGGCGGTTTCGCTGATGGCCTCGGACAAGGACCCGCACCAGCCAAAGTCGATGACCATGATGGGCGGGCCGATCGACTCGCGTCGCTCACCAACCGACGTGAACGCGCTGGCTACGCGCAAGAACTTCTCGTGGTTCGAGAACAACGTGATCTTTACGGTGCCGTCGTCGCACCCCGGCTACTTGCGCAAGGTCTACCCCGGATTCCTGCAGCATGCCGGCTTCGTGGCGATGAATCCGGATCGCCATCTCACCTCGCACTGGGACTATTACCTCGATCTGGTCAAAGGTGACCTCGACGACGTCGAGTCGCACCGACGCTTCTACGACGAGTACAACGCCGTACTCGATCTGCCCGCCGAGTTTTACCTGGACACGATCAGGATCGTTTTCCAAGAGCACTGCCTGCCGCTCGGCACCTGGGACGTGCGCGGCAAGCGGGTCCGGCCGCAGGACATCCGCTCGGTGGCGCTGTTCACGGTCGAGGGCGAACTTGACGATATTTCCGGCAGTGGCCAGACCCAGGCGGCACACGACCTGTGCAGCGCCATCCCCAAGAACAAGAAGCAGCACCTGACGGCCGAGGGGGCGGGCCACTACGGCATCTTTTCCGGCCGCCGCTGGCGCGAGATGATTTACCCTCGCGTCCGTGATTTCATTCGCGCAAACAATTGACCGTCCGGCTTGCCGAGCACGTAAGGCGGCAACCGCGTAGCCTGCAAGGAGCCCTGAGATGACCCCCTTCAAGCGTTTGACCTCTGCTGTTACCGCCATCTGCCTGCTGGCGACGACCATGCCGCTGCCGGCGCAGGCGAGTTTCATCTCGACCCACGAAGCCGTGGCAGCACAGACGTCGGTCCAGGATCGCGTGCGCGACCTGCTGGCCCGCCAGGAAGTTCGCGATGCGCTTGCCGAGCGCGGCGTCGACCCGGCCACGGTGGAAGCGCGTGTGGCCGCGCTGACCGACGAGGAAGCCCGACTGCTCGCCCAGCGTATCGATCAGCTGCCGCCGGGAGGTGGCGATGTCCTCGGCATCATCTTCGCCATCTTCATCATCCTGCTGATCACCGACATTCTTGGTCTGACTCGGGTCTTCCCGTTCACCCGACCGATCCGGTGACGGGCGTTCCGCGGCCGACTCCGACCCCCGCCCTGGCGGGGGTTGTCGTTTTGGTACTGCTTCTCGCCGGCTGCGTCAGCGCGCCGCAGACGGAGCGGCTGCGTGCGGCGCCGCCGGGGCAGCTGCAAGAAAAGGTGTTGCTGACGCAGGTGCCCTTCGTCGCCCAGGACGCCTTTCAGTGCGGCCCGGCATCCCTGGCCATGGCACTGGCGGCCAGCGGCGTTGGGGTCGATGCAGAGACGTTGCGGCCGCAGGTCTATCTGCCGGCACGACAGGGCAGTCTGCAGCCGGAGTTGCTGGCGACAACGCGCCGCCATGGGCGCCTGGCCGTTGAACTGCCGCCTCGGCTCGAGGCCGTGTTGCAGGAAGTCGCCAGCGGCCTGCCGGTGATCGTTCTGCAGAACCTTTCGCTGCCCTTTGCGCCCATCTGGCACTACGCGGTGGTCATCGGCTTTGACCTGCCGCGCGGCGAGATCGTGCTGCACTCGGGCCTGACCGAGCGGCAACGTCTGCCGCTGGCGGTGTTCGAGCGCACCTGGGCGCGAAGTGATCACTGGGCGATGGTGGCGACGGCGCCACAGCGCCTGCCGGTGACGTCATCGCCCGAGGATCTGCTGACCGCCGCGGTGGCCCTCGAGCGCGTGGACCCGGCCGGCGCGCGCGCGGCATTCCAGGCGCTGACGCAACGCGCACCGCAGCTGGCCAACGCCTGGTTCGGGCTCGGCAATACCGCGTTCGCCGCCCAGGACCTGGACGCTGCCCGCGCCGCCCTCGAACGCAGTGTGCGGATCGATCCGGCGCATGCCGATGCCTGGAACAATTTGGCGCACGTGCTGCTCGCCCTGCGGCTTCCCGACGAAGCGCAGGCCGCGGCACAACGTGCTATCGATCTCGGCGGTCCGCGGCAGCATCGCTACCGCGACACCCTGGCCGAAGTTCAGCGCCGGCGCTGAAGACAGCTGCACTGCCGCGATGAACACAGTCGACCGGGTCGAACGCATCGATGCATTGCTGCCGCAGACGCAATGCACGAAATGCGGCTATTCCGGTTGCCGCCCCTACGCGGAGGCGATCGCCGGGGGTCGGGCGCCGATCAACCAGTGTCCGCCGGGCGGCGCCGTCGGCATTGCCGCACTGGCTGCCCTGCTCGACCGCCCGCGGCTGCCGCTCAACCCGTCCCACGGTGTCGAAAAGCCGCTGACGGTCGCGGTCATCGATGAGGCACGGTGCATCGGTTGCACGCTGTGCATCCAGGCCTGCCCCGTCGACGCCATCGTAGGCAGCGCCAGGCTGATGCACACCGTCGTGCCTGCGCAGTGCACCGGCTGCGACCTGTGCGTGCCGCCCTGCCCGATGGACTGCATCAGCATGGTCCAGCTGCAGCCGCCGCGCTCGTGGACGAGCACCGACGCTGAAGCCGCGCGTGCGCATTTCGATGCCCGTAATCGCCGGCTGGCGCGCGAAAAAGCGGCGCAGGACCGTCGGCTTGCAGCCAGGGCAGCGAACCGGTCCACGGAACCGGCAAAGCCAGACGATCCCCCACGCGACAGCACCGAGAAGAAGAAAGCGGCCGTGCAGGCGGCGATCGAACGCGCCCGCGCGCGACGTCGGGCCGCCGCGCGTGTCGAGCGATGAACGCGATCAAGCGCCAGGCGATCTTCGCGCAGCTGCGCAGCGCCAATCCGGCGCCGGCCACCGAACTCGAGTACCGCACACCGTTTGAGCTGCTGGTCGCCGTCGTGCTGTCCGCGCAGGCGACCGATCGCAGCGTCAACCTGGCCACGCGCAGGCTGTTTGCCGTGGCCAGCACGCCGGCCGCGATCGCCGCGCTCAGTGAAGAAGGATTGATTCCGTACATCCAGACGATCGGTCTTTATCGCACCAAGGCGAAGAACGTCACCAGGCTGGCACGCCAACTGATCGAGCAGCATGGCGGCGAAGTGCCGCGCGAGCGCGCCGCGCTCGAAGCCCTGCCCGGCGTTGGCCGTAAGACGGCCAACGTGGTGTTGAACACCGCCTTCGGCGAGCCAACCATTGCCGTCGATACGCATATCTTTCGCGTCGCCAACCGCACCGGCCTGGCGCCGGGCAAGAACGTCGACGAAGTCGAGCGGCGACTGGAGAAGTTCGTCCCCGAGGAGTTCCGCAAGGATGCCCATCACTGGCTGATCCTGCACGGACGCTACGTGTGCAAGGCGCGCAAACCCGAATGCTGGCGCTGCACCATCGCGCCGTGGTGCGAATATCGGCCAAAGACAACGATGCCGGCGTGAGGCCGGCGGCGTGGCGACGCGCCGACGCGTTGCAGCCGGACCGGCGGCGCCGCCCGGCAAGCCCCGGCAGGTCAACGCTTGGCGGCCGGCATCAGTGCCAGCCACACCGCCGTGCCGACAATCACGGCGCCGCCGAGCAGTTGCAGGGCGCTGACGCGTTCGCCCAGTACGAGCGCCGCCAGCGCCACGCTGACCACGGGTTCGAGCGTCGACAGCACCGAAGTGGCCGTGGGGCCGAGCCGCTGCAGGCCGGCGAAAAACGCGCTGATCGCCAGCACGGTGCTGACGACGGCCAGCGCGATGACCGGCAACCAGGCCTGCAGGCTGCCCGGCCAGTTCGCCGGCAACCCGCTCAGGCCACGGCCCGCAGAAATAACGCCGTAGGACGCCGCGGCGGCCGCACAGATCAGGCAGCTCGACGCGATCGGGTCGACGTCGCGCAGCACCTGGCTGCCGACAACGATGTAGACGGCGTAGACCCATGCCGCCCCGAGCCCGAGCGCAACGCCGAGCGGCGTGCCGTGCCCGCCGCCGATGGTCATGATCAAGCCGATGCCCGCGGCGAGCAGCGCGACGATCCGCGCTGTCCCAAGGCGTTCGCGCAGGAACATGGCGGCCAGCATCGCGACGATGAACGGAAACGAATACAGCAGCAGCGCCACCAGGCTGGCGTCCGCGTAGTGCAGGGCGCTGAAGTAGAGGAACGATTGCCCGGTGTAGCCGGCGGCGCCCATCGTCAGCACAGCGACCAAGGTGCGGCCGCGCGGCCAGCGCGTTCCACGCACACTGGCGATCAGTGCCAGCAACAAGGCGCCGAGCGCGAAGCGCGGCACTAGAATGCCGTACAGATCGACGCCCTGCCCGTAAGCCAGCCGCGCGAAGATCGGCAGCGCGCCGAACGAAGCTGCCGACATCGCCACCAGCGCGGCGCCCTGCAACTGCGCTGGCGATCGATGGGTCACGGTTGCCTCATGTTCACGCCCTCACGCAATGAAGTGCGCCGGTTCTTCTGCGAGGCCTGGCGCAAGCACAACGACGGCCGCATTGTCGAGCCGATCGAGGCGACTGCGCTGAAATGGATCGGCGTGCACCCCGAATACCACGCCTTGCTCGAAGACGAAACGCAGGCGCTGGCCAGGGACTTCAGCATCGAGCGCGGCCAGAGCAACCCTTTCCTGCATCTGTCGATGCACCTGGCACTGGAAGAACAATTGGCGATTGACCAGCCGCCGGGAATCATCGCGGTCTTCGGCCACCTGAAGGCGCGAACCGGCGACGAGCATGCGGCCGCGCACGAAGCGATGGAGTGCCTGGGCGAGATTGTCTGGAATGCGCAGCGGGGCACCGCTCACGCCGATTCCGCGGCGCTGAATGCCGCCTATCTCGACTGCCTGCGCCGCCGCGCCGGCAGATCGTGAAGACGGGCGCCGTCGGCGCCCGCTTTGGGTGTCGCCTCTTGCAGCTACTTGCGGTGCGTCAGCGGCCCGGGCAGCGACGCGTAATACGCGGCGAGATTCTGCATGTCCTTTTTCGAAAGCGGCTTGGCGATCGCACCCATGATCGCGTTCTTGCGCGCGCCGGTGTGATAGTCGTTCAGCGCCTTGAGCAAGTAGTCG
This sequence comes from Burkholderiaceae bacterium, assembly GCA_041611275.1. Lineage (GTDB taxonomy): Bacteria > Pseudomonadota > Gammaproteobacteria > Burkholderiales > Burkholderiaceae_F > JADJWR01. Next base: position 2,618 of record JBFINI010000058.1, on the reverse strand, counting down.
GAATATTGCCCGGCCAGCTTCGGATAGCTCGGGTCCGTCGGCGTCTTGCCGTCCTTGCCGTGGCAGGCGGCACATTGGGCCTCGGCGATCTTGGCGCCGGCGGCGCCGTCGGCTGCCAGGGCGCCCTGGGCGAAGGCAGCGACCAACGCCAGCATCAGGAACTTCTTCTGCATCAGCTTGGCTCCGCTCATTTCGCCATCGCGCCGCGTTCGGCGTAGTAGGCCGCGATATCGGCGATCTGCTTCTCGCTCAGCGTCTTGGAGATGCCGTCCATGGTCGGATGACTGCGTTCGCCTTTCGCATACGCGTGCAGCGCCGCCTCAATATAACCAGCCGACTGCCCCGCGATCATCGGCACTCGGTAGACGCGCGGAAACGAGGCTTGGTATCCCGGAATCGAATGGCAGCCCTTGCACATCGAGACATGCGGCTCGGCGGCCCTGGCATCGCCGGCCGCACTGGCCGGCAGCCCATAGGCCACGGCAACGGCTATCGCGGCCAGCCCGAACAAGATTCGCTTCATTACGTGCAGATCCTCAAGGGGAGTTGTGAACCATCGAGAACGTGGCGCCGCTCGCAGCGGGCGACAACCGTGTGCAGGCGCGGATTCTAACGGAGCGGTGCGTGCCTGGTCGAACCGGGTCGAGGCCGCCGGCGGGTCGCATTCGGCTCCGTATACTGCTCGCGCCTACGCTGAGAGAGCCCGCATGTCCCGTCCCGAAACCTCATCGCGATTCGCCGGCACCGATACCTACGTCGCCACCGACGACCTGAAACTCGCCGTCAACGCCGCCCTGACGCTGCAGCGGCCGTTGCTGATCAAGGGCGAGCCCGGCACCGGCAAGACGATGCTGGCCGAGGAGGTGGCCCGGGCGCTGAACCTGCCGCTGCTTGCCTGGCACATCAAGTCGACCACCAAGGCGCAGCAGGGGCTGTACGAATACGACGCCGTCAGCCGGCTGCGTGACTCGCAGCTCGGCGACGGGCGCGTGCACGACATCGCCAATTACATCGTCCGCGGCGTGCTGTGGCAGGCGTTCGAATCCGAAGTGCCGGCGGTGCTGCTGATCGACGAAATCGACAAGGCCGACATCGAATTCCCGAACGATCTGCTGCGCGAACTCGACCGAATGGAGTTCTACGTCTACGAGACCCGGCAGACCATCGTCGCCAGGCACCGGCCGCTGGTGGTCATCACCTCGAACAACGAAAAGGAATTGCCGGATGCCTTCCTGCGCCGCTGCTTCTTTCACTACATCCGTTTTCCGACCAAGGAGACGATGCAGTCGATCGTCGACGTTCATTTTCCGCGCCTGCGCAAGGAACTGCTGGCCAACGCGATGGAGACCTTCTTCGCCATGCGCGAGGTGCCGGGACTGAAGAAGAAGCCCTCCACCTCCGAACTGCTCGACTGGCTGAAGCTGCTGGTGGCCGAGCAGATCCCGCCCGATGCGCTGCGCGCTAAGGACGACAAACTGTTCGTGCCGCCGCTGCACGGCGCGCTGTTGAAGAACGAGCAGGACATGCACCTGTTCGAGCGGCTGGTGTTCATGGCGCGGCAGAATCGCTGACCGCTGCTGCTTATCGCCCCGGCGCAGGCCGGGGCCCAATATCCTGGCTCAGATGATCAGCCCAGTCCCCGTCACCCTCGAAGGCCATGGCGTGCGCCTCGAGCCGATGCGGCTAGAGCATCAAGAAGGACTGGCTGCTGCCGCGGCCGATGGCGAGCTGTGGCAACTGTGGTTCACCTCGGTGCCATCGCCGGAGGAAACGCAGGACTACATCGCTGCCGCGCTGGCCGGCCAGCAGGCGGGCCACATGCTGCCGTGGGCAGTGAGAGATCTGCGCGACAACGTTGTCGTCGGCAGCACGCGCTATCACGACATCGTCGCCAACATCGACCGGGTCGAAATCGGCTACACCTGGTACGCGCGGCGCTGCCAGAAGACACATGTCAACACTGCCTGCAAGCGGCTGCTGCTCGACCACGCTTTCGCAGGGCTCGGCTGCAAGGTTGTCGGCCTGCGCACCGACAACTTCAATTTCGCCTCGCAGGCGGCGATCGAAGCGCTCGGCGCGAAAAAGGACGGCGTGATTCGCCATCACGCCGCGCGCCGCGACGGCGGCGTTCGCGACACGGTCATTTACAGCATCCTCGCCGCCGAATGGCCGGATGTGAAGCGACACCTCGAATTGCGGCTGGCGCGGCACGCTTGAGACCATGCTGATCAACTTCCTCTATCACATGCGCGCGGCGCGATTGCCGGTGTCAGCGAAAGAGCTGCTGACGCTGCTCGAAGCGCTGAAGAAAGGTGTGATCCAGCCATCGATCGACGAGTTCTATTTCCTGTCGCGTGCCACGCTGGTCAAGGACGAAGCGCTGTATGACAAGTTCGACCGCGCTTTCGGCGAGTACTTCAACGGCGTGCAGACCTCACTCGATTTCGCCAGGGAAATTCCCGAGGCGTGGTTCAAGCAATTGCTCGAACGCGAGTTCACACCGGAGGAACTGGCCAAGCTGGAGAAGCTCGGCTTCGACCGGCTGCTGGAGGAATTCCGCAAGCGGCTCGAGGAGCAGGACGGCGCGCACCACGGCGGCAGCAAGTGGATCGGCTCGG
>JBFINI010000057.1:0-12251 GCA_041611275.1 Burkholderiaceae bacterium | reverse complement strand
CTCGTCGGCGTACTTCGTGATCGCCAGGTAGTAGCCGGGGATCTCGCGCTTCTCGACCAGCGCGCCGCTGCGCCAGCCGCGCCCGTCCACGACCTGCTCGTTGGCCAGCACCGTCTGGTCGACCGGATCCCAGTTGACCACCTGCGTCTTGCGATAGGCGATGCCTTTTTCGAGCATCTTCAGGAACAGCCACTGGTTCCATTTGTAGTAATCGGGCGTGCAGGTGGCCAGTTCGCGCGACCAGTCGAAGGCCAGCCCCAGCGGCTGCATCTGCGCTTTCATCTCGGCGATGTTTGCGTACGTCCACTTGGCCGGCGCGACCTTCTTCTCGATCGCCGCGTTCTCGGCCGGCAGACCGAAGGCGTCCCAGCCCATCGGCGTCATCACGTTGAATCCGCGCATGCGCAGCACGCGGTACATCACGTCGTTCAGCGTGTAGTTGCGCACATGGCCCATGTGCAGCTTGCCGCTCGGGTACGGCAGCATCGAGCAGACGTAGAACTTCGGCTTCGGCTGGCCGGCCTTGTCGCGCGCGTGCTCGACCGCGCGATAGGCGTCGATTTTCTGCCAGTGCGCCTGCGCGGCCGCTTCCACCTGCTGGGCGTCGTACTTTTCCTGCATCGAACTCGCTCGAGGGCATCAAGACTCGGCGCGAGTATATCGGCCGCCTCCTGCTTGCCCTCGTGCGCGCCCTGCCGCCGCCAGTGGTGGCGTGCGCGACCGGTGGCGGCGGCTCCGGGCCGCGAAGGAGCGGCGAAACGTCGGCGGCGTCAGGCCATGAAGCCGAGATCGCGGTTGCTGAAATTGCCGATGTAAGGCAGCGCGTCGGCCATGTTGCCGTCGGCCACGCCGAACCAGCGCGCCAGGGTGGCCGCGTACTGGGCGACCGCGATGGTCGGCAGCAGGCGGCCGGAGCCGACATCGTCGTTGGTGTTGAGCGCGACGACCGGGAACTGGCCGTAGATGTCGCCGCCGCGCACTGCGCCGCCGACAACGAAGTGATGCGCGCCCCAGCCGTGATCGGAGCCGTCACCGTTGCTGGTCAGCGTGCGGCCGAAGTCCGACGCGGTGAAGGTGGTGACGTTGTTGGCCACGCCAAGCTCCACGGTGGCGCGATAGAACGCGTCGATCGCCGCACCCAGTGTCGTGTGCAGGCCCGGCTGCGTGGTCAGCTGATTGTCGTGAGTGTCGAAACCGCCAAGGCTGACGAAGAACACCTGCCTCCTGGCTCCTAACGATTGACGCACCGAGATCATCTGCGCCACCATGCGCAACTGTTGAGCCAGTGAGTTTGCCTCGAAGGTCGTCGTCAGTGCCGGAGCGGTGGCCAGCGCGCCGCTCAGCGTAGCGCTGGCGTCGATCGAGCGCTTGGTCACGCCGGCCAGTTCGTTTTCGAACAGGTTTGGATAGCTGGCGGTCAGCAACTGGCGCAGTGTTGCTGCAGCGGTGCTCGAACCGAAGGGGCTGCCCGACAGGGCGCGGATCGGCACTGGCCCATTGCTGCCGACCTGGTACTGCAGGATCTGCTGGCCCGATAGGAACACTGCCGCGCCGCTGACGCTGACCGCGGTGAAAGTCGGCATCGCGTTGGCCGATGCGAGCAGATCACCGAAGCGGCCGCCCCAGCCGACCGTGCTGCCTTCCGGTTGCGACGATTGCCAGACCGACTGCTGATCGTTGTGCGAGAACAGTTTCGGCGGCAGCGGCACCGCGGCGTTGCGATAGGCGGTCTTGGTCGTCGGCACGATCAAGGGGCCGACGTTGGCGACGATCGCCGCCTTGCTTTGCTGATACAGGCTGGCCAGCGGCGCCAGCTCGTTCGGCACGGCAAATGGCCGGCCGCCCTGCGACGCGACGGCGCCGAGCGTCGTCAGCTCCTGCAGAGGCCGGGCGATGCCAGCGCGCGCGCTGCTGTACGCCGCGAACTCGGCGGAATCGGCGGGAATCACCGTGTTGGTCTGATCGTTACCACCGAACAGGAACAAGCAGACCAGCGCGCGATAGTCCGTGGGCGCCGACTGTGCGGCGGCCGCACCGATGCCGGCCAGGTTCAATGCCAGCGGCGTGCCGGCACCGAGTACCGACAAGGCGCCGGCAGTGTGCAGAAACTGCCGACGGCCGGCGTTGATCGAATCATGTTGGCTCATGGAGCTTCCTTCGCGCTATGCGCTCAGTGATGCGCCCTCGGGTGGCCCGGCGGGCGCGTCTCGGTCTGTCTCAGGTCATTGCGATGTATTCGGGCGAAGCCATGGTCAGGAACACGGCCAGCCGGGCGCGATTCAATGCGGCGTTGCTCGCCGTTGCCGGAATCGCGGCCACCGCGTCGCGAATCGCCGCACGGGTGGCGGCGGCGAGCTGGTTGCCGGTCAGCAGCAGATCGACGCGCGCGACCAGGCTCTGCGGATCATTGGCCAGCGCCACCTCGGCGTCGTAACTGCTGCGCACGTCGGTCGATGTGCCAACGCCGTTGGTGATGACCGTCTGCATGAAATTCAGATAACCGGCCACGGAAGTCTCGCCGGTGATCTGGAACTCCGGCCCGACCAGGCCAGCCGCGGCGATCGACGTATTCGGCGGCACATAACCGGGCCGGAAGAAGTTGAACACCGACGGCGAACGCAGCGGGTTCTGGCCCAGTTGCGTCGAAGGATCGGCCGTGTTGCGGATGCGGTAGTCGCCGCTCACCGACGTGGCGCCAAAGGCGCGCGCCCACGCCGCCAGCCGCAGCACCGGCTCGCGCAGCTTGCCGAACTGCGGATCGGACAACCCCGCCGTATCGCGAGCCTCGGGATCGAGCAATACGGCACGCAGCACCGCCTTCATGTCGCCGCGCTGGCCGCTGCCGTTGTTGTTGAACGCAGCAGCCACGCGTCCGACATACGCCGGCGACGGGTTGCTGGTCACCAGGCGCTGGATCAACTGGCGGCCGAAGAACGGTCCCACGTTGGGATGACTGGCGAGCGTGTCGAGCGCGATACGCAGGCTTTCGGCCGCACTGGTGTTGGCCGGAATCGTCACTCCGAGGAAACGCTTCTCCGCCGTCGAATGGTATTGGGGGTATGGCTGCATCGGCAGCACATCGCGATCCGGGTCGCGCGCGGACGAATTGCCGAAGAAACGGGCGTTGGTGGTGTCCGGCCCGGCCCACGAAAAGCCGGTGAACACGCGCGCCAGCCCCATCACGTCGTCGTTGCTGTAGGTCGAGATGCGCTGTCCGCTGCCGTCAAGCTTGAGGCTACCGTCGGCATTGAGCTGATACAGACCGATCGTGAACAGCTGCATCACCTCGCGCGCGTAGTTCTCGTCGGGCACGCGGCCGGTGGCCGGATCCTCCTTCAGATTGCGCAGGTGCGAAAGGTACAGGCCCATCATCGGGTGCAGGCTGACGCGCTCGAGCAGCGTGCGGAAGTTGCCGAACCCTTCGCGGCCAAGCATGTCGAGGTAGTCGGCCAGGCCGCGCGGCATTTCGTTGATCGAGCCATTCAATTGCGAGACAACGAAGATTTCCGACAGGGCGAAGGCCACGCGCTGGCGCAACTGGTCGCTGCCGGTGATCGCTTGCTTCCAGAACGAGTCCATGACCGAATCCCGATACGTGCGGCCGGGTTGCGCCGGGTCGATCACGGATTCGAGATGCGTCCGGTGCAACGTCTGTGGCCTGGCGAACTGCGCCTCGATCCATGGGCCGATGCCGCCGGCCGTGACCTCCGCAATCGCCGCGTCGGTGGCGCCGAAGCTGGCCTGTGCGAGAAGGCGCACCGCATCGGCCGACGACGGCGCCGGTGCAGGTGATGGTGTGGGCGTCGGCGCTGGAGCAGGTGCCGGCGTTGGCGCAGGCGCAGGTGCGGGCGTTGGCGCCGGCGGCGGTGGCGGCAACGGCGTGGGTGTCGGCGTCGGGGAAGGCAGCGGCGACGGTGCGGGTGCCGGGCCAGGGCTGTCGCTGCTGCCGCCGCAGGCGCTCAGCGCGGCCGCCAGCAGCGGCGCTAGTGCGAGGGCCACCGGCACGCTGGACGGCTCATCGGCAGCCGGCGGCGGTGGTGTTTCGAGTGTCTCGTCTTCCATCGAAGGCTCCGTGATTGCGGATAAGGCGCGGCGTGGTTGCTGGCCCCGCGGTGCTGTGCATGGTCCGTCGTCAGTCGCGACCGGGGCAAGCGGTGAAACACGCGGTTACGCTGGTTACGACTGTGTAGGGTCCACGGTCCGAGCAATCTCCGGCAATCGTCCGGACAGATATGGCAGATCGCTTGAGTTGGTTGTCGCGGCCCCGCGCGGCCGCGGAGGCGGGTCGGCACGTCGCCTAGAATCGGCCTGAGGTTGTTTCTTTCCTATTTGCTCCCGTGTCCGACCGACTCCTTGCGGGCCTGAACGATCAGCAGCTCGCCGCAGTGACATTGCCTGCGCAATCGGCGCTGATCCTCGCCGGTGCTGGCAGTGGCAAGACGCGCGTACTCACTACGCGGCTGGCCTGGCTGATCCAGACGCAGCAGGTGAGCCCGCAGGGTGTGCTGGCCGTGACCTTCACCAACAAGGCGGCCAAGGAAATGGTCGCCCGTATTTCGGCAATGCTGCCCATCAATACGCGCGGCATGTGGATCGGCACCTTCCACGGCCTGTGCAACCGGCTGCTGCGCGCCCATCACCGCGACGCCAACTTGCCGCAGACCTTCCAGATCCTGGATACCGCTGACCAGCTCTCCGCGATCAAGCGGCTGCTGAAGGCCAATGGCATCGACGACGAGAAGTACCCGCCGCGCAACCTGCAGTGGTTCATCAACGACGCCAAGGAAGCCGGCCTGCGGGCAAGCAGCGTCGAGGTCAACGATGACTACAACCGCAAGTTCATCGAGCTCTATTCGCTGTACGACGCACAGTGCCAGCGCGAAGGCGTGGTCGATTTTTCCGAGTTGCTGCTGCGCTGCTATGAGCTGCTCGCCCGCAATGAACCGCTGCGCGTGCACTATCAGGAGCGCTTCTCGCACATCCTGGTCGACGAGTTTCAGGACACCAATACGCTGCAGTACCGATGGCTGAAGCTGCTGGCTGGAAGCCAGAACGCGATCTTTGCGGTCGGTGACGACGACCAGTCGATCTACGCGTTTCGCGGCGCCAACGTCGGCAACATGGCTGATTTCGAGCGCGAGTTCAGGGTCGCGAACGTCATCCGGCTGGAGCAGAACTACCGCTCGCACGGTCACATCCTCGATGCGGCCAATGCGCTGATCCGCCACAACGCGCGACGGCTGGGCAAGAACCTGTGGACCGATGCCGGCACGGGCGAGCCGGTGCGAGTGTTCGAGGCCGGCTCCGACGGGCTGGAGGCCGCCTGGCTGGTTGACGAGGTGAAGCACCTGGTGGCCGATGGACTGGCTCGGCGCGAGATCGCCGTGCTGTACCGCTCCAATGCGCAGTCACGGGTGATCGAGCATGCGCTGTTCAATGCCGGCATCGCCTATCGCGTCTATGGTGGTCTGCGATTCTTTGAGCGCGCCGAGATCAAGCACGCACTGGCCTATCTGCGGCTGATCGAGAATCCGGCCGACGACACCGCGTTCCTGCGCGTGGTCAACTTCCCGCCACGCGGGATCGGCGCACGTACGCTGGAGCAGTTGCAGGATGCGGCCAGGGGGGCAGGCACGAATCTGCACGCGGCCGTCGGCCAGGTGGCGGGCAAGGGCGGCGCCAATCTGACGGCATTCGTCAAGCTGATCGACAGCCTGCGCTTCGAGACGGCCCGCCTGTCGCTGGCCGAGATCGTCGAGGCGGTGATCGAGCGCAGCGGCCTCATCGCGCACTACCGTAGCGAAAAAGAAGGGCAGGATCGCGTTGAAAACCTGGAAGAACTGGTCAACGCGGCGGCGGCGTTCCTCGCCGAGGAAGGTTTCGCGCAGGATGCCGCGGCCACGCTGGCTGACAGCGCGGCCATGCTGCCGTCACCGTTGGCCGGTTTCCTGTCGCACGCGTCGCTGGAGGCGGGCGAAAACCAGGCGGCCGAAGGCCAGGATGCCCTGCAATTGATGACCGTTCATTCAGCCAAGGGGCTCGAGTTTCACGCGGTATTCATCACCGGGCTCGAGGAGGGCCTGTTCCCGCACGAAAACAGCATGCAGGAACTCGACGGCCTGGAAGAGGAACGGCGCCTGATGTACGTGGCAATCACGCGGGCGCGGCGGCGGCTGTACTTGAGTTTCGCGCAGAGCCGGATGCTGCACGGGCAGACGCGCTACGGCATCAAGTCGCGTTTCTTCGACGAACTGCCGGCGGCGACGCTGAAGTGGCTGACCCCACGGCTGCGGGAGGGCGCCGGCATTCGCTATGGCCAGTGGCACGAGGCCAGCGTGCCGCCGGCGGCGGTTGCTGCCGTGCCGGGCAGCCGCCCGGAGCGCAACGGTTATCGCATCGGCCAGACGGTGCACCATGCGCGCTTCGGCGAGGGCGTGATCATCCGGCTTGAAGGTTCGGGAACCGACGCGCGCGCGAAAATCAATTTCGGCGCGCAGGGCATCAAGGAGCTGCTGCTGGCGGTAGCTAAGCTCGAAGTGCCGTCGGCCTGAGCCGCCGCGGCGTATCGGCCGCAAGGCGAGGGGGTTACGGAGGCGTTCGTCGAGGCCGTCGTCTACGAACTCGCGAAGACCGACCGATACATCGGATACAGGCTCGCCTGCACGATCGTCATCAGCACCAGCGCCAACGGCGCCAGAATCATCGACAGCAGCTCACGCGAGGTCGTCAGTGAAGTGAGCAGCATCACCGCCAGCACGCTGACGGCCAGCGTGAACGCTCCCGCGGCGACGCCGAAGATCAGCAACGCGCCCAGATTGCGCCAGCAGGCGACCACGCTGCCGAACATCGCCTTGCCGGGCGCGATGGCGTGCCAGCCGGCCAATACCGGCGCAAACCACATCAGCGCCATGACCGGCAGATAAAGCAGCATTTGCATGATGAGCGCATCGAGCGGCACTTCCTGCAGCGACTGCGGTGCCGCGCCCGCCGGCGGCTCGGGCGTCAGCAGCGTCGCCAGCGTAGCGACGACCAGCAGCAGGATCGCATTGACGATGCCCAGCCGCAGTGTCTGCAGCCGCGCGGCGGTGGGCTTGAAAGGTTGGGCAAAGGCCAGCGGAGTGGGCATCTTGCCATCGGCGACATCGCGACAGGCGGTCAGCAGGCCGACCGAGGCGAACGGGGCCAGCACGCCCGAGATCGCGATGCCGACGATCGGCAGCAGTGCCGGCGCCAGCAACATCATCAGATAGACGACGACCATTGCCGGCAGTCCGATCGGCTGACGGCCGAACAGGCGCATGCCGTCGCGCAGCCAGGTCAGTCCGGCACTGGCCGGCAGCATGTTGATCTGCATGTCGCGATTCTATGTTGCGGCGCGTCGGTGCGTTGAAACCCACGGCGCGCAGCTCGCCCGATACGGTTTCGGTCCGAAGGAAACGGCCCTGCCGCACTTGCCGCGGAAGTTCATGCCGGCCAGGGCAGAACCTTTTCGGATTGACGTTGCTTGAGCGTCAGTTCGAAGCGGGTCGGGTCGTGCGGCGTCAAGGTGTGCGCATCGCGCGGCAGGTGCAGGTCATACAGGCGCGAGATCCAGAAACGCAGTGCCGCGGCCCGCAGCGCCGTGCGCCAGTTCTCGTGCTCCAGTTCGTTCAGCGGCCGCACCGCGTGGTAGGCATTCAGCAGCGCCTGCGCCCGTGGCCGGTCGAATTCGCCGCTGGCCGGTTCGACACACCAGTCGTTGACGGTGACGGCGAGGTCGTACAGCCACAAGGTACAGCCGGCGAAGTAGAAGTCGATCACGCCGCCGATGCGGTTGGCTTCCCACAGCACGTTGTCGCGAAACAGATCGGCATGGACTGCACCGCTCGGCAGTTGCTCGAAAACCGGACTGCGGAAGAACGTGTCCTGGAAGATCACTTCCTCGGCCAGCTCATGGAAAGTAGGGTCAGGCAGCTTCGGTTCGAGCCGGGCCAGCGCATCCTTCCACCAGCCAATACCGCGCAGGTTCGGCTGAAAGCGCGGGAAGTCCTGCGCCGAGAGGTGCATGCGGGCCAGCAAGTCACCCACCCGTTCGCAATGCGCCATCTCCGGCGACTCGATCCAATGCCCGTGTAGCCGCTCGACGATCGCTACCGGCTTGCCGCGCGCCTCGGCGAGCAGCGAACCGGCGCGCGTTTCGTACGGCATGGGCACCGGCAGTCCGCGCCGTGCCAGGTGCTGCATCAATTCGAGATAGAACGGCAGCTGCGCGAACGTCAGCCGCTCGAACACGGTCAGGACGAACTCGCCAGCGTCGGTGGTCAGGAAGAAGTTGCTGTTCTCGATGCCCGAGGCGATGCCCTTGAACTCATGCAGCCGACCGAGCGAGAACTGCTGCAGCAGCCGCTCGACTTCGGCATCGTCCAGGGCAGTGAAAACGGCCATTTCAGCAAACGGGTCGCGGCGTCAACCAGCCGAGATGCCGGGCCGGGCGGACAAGACAACACCCAGCGCGGCGGCGCCTTTTCCACATGTCGGCGAACTAGAAATCGAATCTTAAAAAGCGCGGCGTCGACAGACCCGAGGTCAGTTCCTGCGCAGAAAGCGGCGGCTGTCCCTCGCGATTGACCATCGTGTAACGGGTCTCGCCCGCAGAATCGGTGATCCGGAGCTCGACGACGCGATTGCCGCGTCGAACCTGCTCGATGCGCGACCACGGCAGCGCCGAATCGCCTCCCCGTGTGGTCTGCGCCGGCGAAGGCCAGGGCGCGGTCTGCGGCGCGTCTGCGGGCGGCAGCGGCGGCGAGGCGGGTTGCGCCGCTGCCGGTGTTGCCGGCAGTGCCGTGGCAGCCGCACAGGCAAGGAATAACAGTGACGACCTCATGAGCGGATTGTAAGCTGGCGATGTCGACCTACAGGTACAGCAGCTGCTCGCGCTCGGATGCGCTCTGCTCGAAGCCGCGTGCTTCGTAGAAATCGAAGATCGCGTCGACCACCGCATCGTCGTCATCGACCGGCTTCATCAGGTCGATATCGGTGGCATCGATCATGCCGCGTGCGGCCAGCGTATCGCGCATCCAGTCGAGTAGTCCGCTCCAAAAGCCGTTGCCGACCAGCACGATCGGAATGCGGCGGCCCTTGCGGGTCTGGATCAACGTCAGCGCCTCGAACAACTCGTCTAGCGTGCCGAAGCCGCCGGGCATCACCACATAGGCCGCCGCGTACTTGACGAAGGCCACCTTGCGCGCAAAGAAATGGCGGAAGCGCAGCGCAATGTCCTGGTAGGCGTTGCCATGCTGCTCGAAGGGCAGCTCGATGTTCAGCCCGACCGACGGCGAACGCCCCTCGAACGCGCCGCGGTTGGCCGCCTCCATCGCGCCCGGCCCGCCGCCGCTGATCACCGCGAAGCCGGCATCCGACAGCTTGCGGGCGATGCGCACGGTCTGCTGGTAGACCGGCGAGTCCTCGGGCAGGCGCGAACTGCCAAAAATCGATACGGCCGGACGGATCTCCGACAGCCGCTCGGTGGCTTCGACAAACTCCGAGATAATCCCCCACAGGTGCCAGGATTCGCGCGCCTTCAGGCTGGTCGCGCGCTCGGGCATCGTCACCGCGCGCAACGACGGAATGTTCTTCTGACGATCAAGCACGATTGGACACCTCCTTGAAGACGCTGCTGCTCGTCGACGGCTCCAGTTACTTATACCGCGCTTTCCACGCACTGCCGGACCTCCGTACGGTCGAAGGCGAACCGACGGGAGCGCTGCGTGGCTTCATCGGCATGCTGCGCACGCTGCGCGCGCAGGTGCCGCATGACTACTGCGCCTGCGTATTCGACGCCAAGGGTAAGACCTTCCGCGACGACATCTACCCGCAGTACAAGGCCAACCGGCCGCCGATGCCGGAAGACCTGGCGGCCCAGATCGCGCCGATTCACGAGGCGGTCGCTGCCCTCGGCTGGCCGATCTTGGAAATCGAAGGCATCGAGGCCGATGACGTGATCGGCACGCTGGCACGGGAAGCCGAGGGCCACGGCGTGCGTACGGTCATTTCCACCGGCGACAAGGACCTGGCGCAACTGGTCAACGAGCAGGTCACTCTGGTCAATACGATGAACGGCGAACGGCTCGACATCGAAGGCGTGGTGGCCAAGTTCGGCGTGCCGCCGGAGAGAATCGTCGACTATCTGACGCTGGTTGGCGACAGCGTCGACAACGTTCCCGGAGTGAGCAAGGTCGGCCCGAAAACCGCCGCCAAGTGGCTGGCCGAGTATGGTTCACTTGATGCGATTGTGGAGAGCGCGGAGAAGATCGGCGGCAAGGTCGGCGAAAACCTTCGCGCGGCGCTCGAATGGCTGCCGACGGCGAGGCAACTGGTGACCATTCGTACTGACGGCGATCTGTCGGCGCAGCTGCCGCACTTCGATTCGCTGGCCGTGCGGCCAGTCGATGCATCCAGGTTGCGCGAACTGTTCTCGCGCTGGGAATTCCGCAGCTTCCTGAAGGACCTCGGCGACGAGGTCTCGCCTTCCGATACGACGCCGGCAACACCCGATGCGCCGGCGCCGCCGGGCGCGGCCTACGAAACGGTGAGCACCGCTGAGCAACTCGAACGCTGGCTGACGAGGGTCAACGCCGCGCCGCTCGCTGCGGTCGATACGGAGACGACTTCGCTCGACCCGATGGCCGCGCAGCTGGTCGGCATTTCGCTTTCGGTGACCGACGATCACGGCAACGTCGCCGCCTACATTCCGCTGGCGCACCGCTACACCGGTGTTCCGTCGCAGTTGCCGTTCGACGGCACGCTGCAGGCGCTGAAACCGTGGCTCGAAAGCGAGCAGCACAAGAAGGTCGGGCAGCACCTGAAGTACGACGCGCATGTGTTCGCCAACCATGGCATTCGCCTGGCCGGCATCGCGCACGACACCATGCTGCAAAGCTATGTGCTCGAGGCGCACCGAAGCCACAACATGGATGATCTCGCCGAGCGGCACCTCGGCCGCGGCACGATCAAGTACGAAGAGGTCTGCGGCAAGGGCGCCAGCCAGATCGGCTTCGACGAGGTGGCGATCGACCGCGCCACCGAATATGCCGCCGAGGATGCCGAAGTGACGCTGGCGCTGCACCAGACGCTGTGGCCGCGGCTGGAAGCGTCCGCGCCACTGCGCTACGTCTACGAGCAGATCGAGATGCCAGTGTCGAAGATTCTGTTCGACATGGAGCGCACCGGGGTGCTCATCGACCGCGAACGGCTCGCCGCGCAGAGCGCGCAGATCGCGCGCCGCTTGGCCGAGCTCGAGGCGAGGGCGCAGGAACTGGCTGGTCAACCTTTCAATCTGGGCAGCCCGAAGCAGATCGGCGAGATCCTGTTCGGCGTGCTGAAGCTGCCGGTGACGAAGAAGACCGCCAGCGGCGCGCCGTCGACCGACGAGGAGGTGCTGGAAAAACTCGCTGAGGACTATCCGTTGCCCAAGGCGCTGCTCGAACATCGCGGCCTGGCCAAGCTCAAGTCGACCTACTGCGACAAGCTCGCCGCCAGCGTCGATGCAGCCACGGGCCGCGTGCACACCAGCTACGGGCAGGCGATCGCGGTGACCGGTCGGCTGTCCTCCAGTGAGCCGAATCTGCAGAACATCCCGATCCGCACCGCTGAAGGTCGTCGCATCCGCGAGGCGTTCATCGCGCCGCCGGGCTGCAAGATTGTCTCGGCCGACTATTCGCAGATCGAACTGCGCATCATGGCGCACATCAGCGGCGACGAAGGGCTGCTCGCCGCGTTTGCCGCTGGCGAGGACATCCACCGCGCCACGGCGAGCGAGGTATTCGGTGTGCCGCTCGGCGAAGTGTCGAGCGAGCAACGCCGCTATGCGAAGGTGATCAACTTCGGCTTGATCTACGGCATGAGCGCCTACGGGCTGGCGTCTAATCTGGGCATCGACAAGGACATGGCGCGCGGCTTCATCGAGCGGTATTTCACCCGCTATCCCGGTGTCGCCAAGTACATGGAACGTACGCGCGGCGAGGCCAAGCGACACGGCTACGTGGAAACGGTGTTCGGTCGCCGGCTGTGGCTGCCGGAAATCAACTCGCCCAACGGCCCGCGTCGTGCCGGTGCCGAGCGGGCGGCGATCAATGCGCCGATGCAGGGCACCGCGGCTGATCTGATCAAGCTGGCGATGATCGCGGTGCATGGCTGGCTGCTGGGCGACGGCCTGAAGACGCGGTTGATCATGCAGGTGCACGACGAGCTGGTGTTCGAGGCGCCGGACGATG
>JBFINI010000056.1:0-12256 GCA_041611275.1 Burkholderiaceae bacterium | reverse complement strand
TCGGCGGCGGCGTCGTCGGCACGGCCATCGCCTACGGCCTGGCGCGGGCCGGCGAGCGAACTGTGCTGCTCGACGAAGGCGATGAAGCCTTCCGTGCCGCGCGCGGCAATTTCGGCCTGGTCTGGGTCCAGGGCAAAGGCGCCGGCACGCCACCGTATGCGCGCTGGACCATCACCGCCGCGCAGCAGTGGCCCCAGTTCGCGCGCGATCTCACCGAGTTGACCGGCGTCGATCTGGAACTGTCGCAGATCGGCGGCCTGCACATGTGCCTGAGCGACGACGAACTCGCCGAGCGCGCGGCGATGCTCGAATCGCTGCGCCAGTCGCTGGGCGGCCAGTATCCGTTCGAGGTGCTCGATCACAACGGGTTACGTGAGCTGGCGCCGCTGATCGGCCCGGAGGTCGTCGGGGCGACGCTCGGCACGCTCGACGGCCACGTCAGCCCGCTGCGCCTGCTGCGCGCCTTGTTGCAGGGCTTCGAGCAGCTCGGCGGCACGCTGCATGCCGGCGGCCGGGTCGAGCGCATCGAGCACAAGGGCGGCGCGTTTCACATCGCCACGCCACAGCAGCAATTCGTCGCCGGGCGCGTGATCCTCGCCGCCGGGCTCGGCAATCGCGAGCTGGCACCGATGGTGGGTCTGAGCGCGCCGGTCACGCCCAATCGCGGCCAGATTCTGGTCAGCGAACGCGTGCAGCCGTTCCTGCGCCACCCGTCGCTGTACGTGCGGCAGACCGGCGAGGGTTCGCTGACGCTGGGCGACTCGAAAGAAGACGCCGGCTACGACGACGGCACGACGCTCGAACAGTTGTCGCGCATCGCGCATCGCGCGGTGCGCTGCTTTCCGCTGCTGGCCCAGATCAACATCGTGCGCACCTGGGGCTCGCTGCGCGTCATGAGCCCCGACGGCCTGCCGATCTACGAACAATCACGCGCGCAGCCGGGCGCTTACGTCGTCACCTGCCACAGCGGCATCACGCTGGCCTCGCTGCACGCCGGCGCGCTGGTGGCGTGGCTGCGCGGCGGCGAGCAACCGGGCCACATCGCCGGCTTCACCGCGGAGCGATTCCATGTTCAAGCGCATTGACCTGCCGCCGGCCGAGGCGGCGCCGGCGGTCGAGATCAGCGTCGACGGCCGCCGCATCGAGGCGCGCGCCGGCGACACGCTGGCCGCCGCCCTGCTGTGTGCCGGCGTGGTGCCGTTCAGGCACACGCCGGTGACCGGCCAGCCGCGCTCGCCGCTGTGCCTGATGGGTGTGTGCTTCGACTGCCTGGTCGAGGTCGACGGCATGCAGAACGTGCAGTCCTGCATGGTCGAGGTGCGCGCCGGCATGCGGGTCAAGCTGCCGCTCGGCGCCCGCCACGTCGAGGCGGCGCCATGAGCGCGGCCTCCTACGACCTCGTCGTCATTGGCGCCGGCCCGGCGGGACTGTCGGCCGCGCTGACCGGCGCCGAACTCGGCCTGCGCACGCTGCTGCTCGATGAACAGGCGCGTGCCGGCGGGCAGATCTATCGCAACGTGGCCGCGGTCACGCCGACGGCCGCACGGCTGCTTGGCGCCGACTACCTGCACGGCCGCGGCCTCGTGCAGCGCCTGGCAGGCGCCGGCGTCGAGGCGCGCCAAGGCGCACTGGCCTGGAACGTCGATCGCGACCTGACGGTGACCGTTCTGCAAGAAGGCCGCACGCTCCAGGCGCGCGCGAAGCAACTGATCGCCGCCGCCGGGGCGATCGAACGTGCCTCGCCGTTGCCGGGCTGGACACTGCCGGGCGTGATGAATGCCGGCGCCGCACAGATCGCGCTGAAGAGTTCGGGCGCCGTGCCATCCGGCCGTGTCGTGCTGGCCGGCGCCGGGCCGCTGCTGCTGCTGGTGGCCGTGCAGATGCTCGATGCCGGCGCCGAAGTCGCAGGAGTGGTCGAGACTGCGCCGGCGCGCAATCGCTGGGACGCACTGCCACACTTGCCGGCCGCGCTCGGCGCGCCGTCGTATCTCGCCAAGGGCATGCGGATGATCCGGCAACTGCGCAAGGCGCGCGTGCCGTGGTACGCGGCCGCAACAGCGCCGCGCGTCGAGGGCAGCGATTTTGCCGAGGCCCTGTCGTTCACCGCAGGCGGCCGCCAACACCGGCTCGCCGCCGATGTCGTGCTGCTGCATCACGGCGTCGTACCGAATACGCAGATCAGCCGGCTGCTGCGGGCGGCGCACGACTGGGATGCGGCACAACTCGCCTGGCGGCCGCGGGTTGATGCCTTTGGTGAGACATCGCATCGCGGCCTGCGCATCGCCGGCGACGCCGCGTCGATCGCCGGCGCGCTGGCCGCCGAACCCAGCGGCGCCCTGGCGGCCCTTGGCGCCGCGCAGGCGATCGGTCGCATTACGGAAGCCCAACGAGACGCACGTGCATTGCCCCTGCAGCGGCAATCGGCGGCGCAATTGCGTATTCGGCCATTCCTCGACGCGCTGTATCGCCCGCCGTCGTGGCTGCTGCAGCCTGCCGACGACACGATCGTCTGCCGTTGCGAAGAAGTGACCGCCGGACGCATCCGCGAAATGGCGCGCCTCGGCTGCCAGGGGCCCAACCAGACCAAGTTCTTCAGCCGCTGCGGCATGGGTCCGTGCCAGGGGCGCATGTGCGGCATCGCCGTCACGCAGATCCTCGCCGCCGAACTGGGCAAGCGCCCAGAGGAAGTCGGCGCCTATCGCATCCGGGCGCCGTTGAAGCCGGTGCCGATCGCCGCCATCGCCACGCTCGCCGGGAGCACCGAGAAACCTACGACCGAGGAAACGGCATGACGACCATCAAACGCGAGCACGTGACCCCGCGCATGAGCAAGATCGTGCGCCACGGCGGCGTGGTGTACCTGTGCGGCCAGACAGCCAGCGGCACCAAGATCGCTGACGTTGCCGGCCAGACCCGTGAAGTGCTGGCACGGATCGATGCGCTGCTCGGCGAGGCGGACACCGACAAGTCGCGCCTGCTCGCCGCCACCATTCATCTGAAGGACATCGAGGACTTCGCGGCGATGAACGCAGTGTGGGAGGCATGGACGGCCGACGGTTGCGCGCCGGCCAGGACCACCGTGCAGGCGGCGCTGGCCTCGCCCGACCTGCGGGTGGAGATCACTGTCATCGCGGCGGCGCGCTAGTTGCGCATAGACGTTCATCTACCGGAGAAACAGATGCTGATCGGCGTCCCCAAGGAGATCAAGGTCCACGAGTATCGCGTTGGCATGACGCCGTCGTCGGTGCGTGAAGCGATCGATCGCGGCCACAAGGTCATCGTCGAGACTAATGCCGGTGGCGGCATCGGCGCCAGCGACGACGACTATCGCCACGTCGGCGCCGAAGTGGTCGGCGACGCCACCGACGTCTTTGCGCGCGCCGAGATGATCGTCAAAGTCAAGGAGCCGCAGGCCGTCGAGCGCAAGCGCCTGCGTGAAGGCCAGGTGTTGTTCACCTATCTGCACCTGGCGCCGGATCCGGAGCAGGCCAAGGACCTGCTCGCCAGCGGCGCCATCTGCATCGCCTACGAAACGGTGACCTCGCACAACGGCGGCCTGCCGCTGCTGGCGCCGATGTCCGAGGTCGCCGGCCGCCTGGCCGTGCAGGCCGGCGCTCGCTCGCTGGAGAAATCCGCCGGCGGCATGGGCACGCTGCTCGGCGGCGTGCCCGGGGTATCACCGGCCCGTGTGCTGATCGTCGGCGCCGGCGTCGTCGGCACTAACGCCGCGCAGATGGCGGTCGGCACCGGCGCGCAGGTCGTCGTCATCGACAAGTCGCTCGACGCCCTGCGCCGGATCGACGCCATGTTCAACGGCCGCGCCCTGACCCTGTTCTCCAACCGTGACAACATCGAACGTGAAGTGCTGCGCGCCGACCTCGTGATCTCCGGCGTGCTGATCCCGGGTGCCGCCGCACCGAAGCTGATCACCAGGGCCATGCTGCCGCAGATGAAACCCGGCTCGGTCATCGTCGACGTGGCAATCGACCAGGGCGGCAGCGTCGAGACCTCGCGCCCGACCACGCATGCCGAACCGACTTACGTCGTCGACGGCGTCGTGCACTACATGGTCGCCAACATGCCGGGTGCGGTGCCACGCACCTCCACCTATGCGCTGAACAACGCCACGCTGCCGTTCACGCTCGCCCTGGCCGACAAGGGCTGGCGCAAGGCGCTGCGCGAGGATCCACACCTGAAGGCTGGCCTGAACGTCGCCGCCGGCAGGATCACCTATCAGGAAGTGGCCAGTGCGCTCAAGCTGGGTTACACGCCGACGGCTGACGTAATAGGCTGAATCAGGCGCAGCGCCTGCGCCAGGAACCCGGGCCTCGCAGTCGACGGCGCATGTCATCGAGCGGATTTCCGCTCGCCCACGCGCGCGAAGAAGCAGGGCACCGTTTGCAGAACGCCGCAAGAACTCGACGCTGCTGAAGGACCGCGGTAGGCCGACGATGCCGCCGCCGCTACCTCGCGGCGCCCCGCCGCCGCAACACCCACGGCACCACGAGCATCCCCGCCGCCAGCGCCAGAAGCCCCGCCGCGATCGGCTGCGTGAAGAAGACCGAGAAGTCGCCCTGGCTGATGGAGAGCGCGCGGCGAAGTTGCGTTTCGGCCAGCGGCCCCAGGATCAGGCCGATCACCGCGGGGGCCACCGGGAATCCCCAGCGGCGCATGATGAAGCCGAGCAGGCCGAAGACGTACAACGTGGCCAGATCGACCACCGACTGATGCAGGCTGTAGGCGCCCAGCGTGGCGAAGACGAGAATGCCCGCGTACAGCAGCGGCTTGGGAATCTCCAGCACCTTGACCCAGATGCCGATCAGCGGCAGGTTCAGCACCAGCAGCAGCACATTGCCCACATACAGGCTGGCGATCAGCGCCCACACCAGATCGGTCTGGGTGACGAACAGCAGCGGACCCGGCTGGATGCCGTAGTTCTGGAACGCGGCCAGCAGGATCGCCGCGGTGGCCGACGTTGGAATGCCGAGGGTGAGCAGCGGCACCAGCACGCCGGTGGAGGCGGCGTTATTCGCCGCCTCGGGCCCGGCCACGCCTTCGATGGCGCCGTTGCCGAATTCCTCCGGGTACTTGCACAGTTTCTTTTCTGCGGCGTAGGAGAGAAAAGTCGGGATCTCGGTGCCGCCGGCCGGAATGGTGCCGAACGGAAAGCCGATGGCCGTGGCGCGCAGCCACGCCGGCCACGAGCGCTTCCAGTCCTGCCGGCTCATCCAGATCGAGCCCGACATCTTTTCCCGCTCTTCGCGGATCCGGCTGCCGTAGCTGGCGACATACAGCGTCTCGCCGACCGCGAACAGGCCCACCGCGAGCACGACCACGTCGATGCCGTCGAGCAGCTCCGGCACGCCGAACGAATAGCGCATCTGCCCGCTCTGTTCGTCGATGCCCACCAGGCCGAGCAGCAGGCCGACGAACAGCGCCGTGAGCCCGCGCACGGTGGAGCTGCCGAGCACGGCGGCGACGGTGACGAAGGCAAAGATCATCAGCGCGAAATATTCGGCCGGGCCGAACTTCAACGCGATCTCGACCACGATCGGCGCCAGCAATGTGAGCAGCACGGTGGCGATCGAGCCGGCGACGAACGAGCCGATGGCGCTGGTGGCCAGCGCCGGGCCGGCGCGGCCGGCCTTGGCCATCTTGTTGCCTTCAAGCGCGGTGGCGATCGACGCCGATTCGCCCGGCGTGTTCAGCAGGATCGTGGTGGTCGAACCGCCGTACATCGCGCCGTAGTAGATGCCGGCGAACATGATCAGCGCGCCGGTCGGATCGAGCTTCACGGTGAGCGGCAGCAGCATCGCCACCGTCAGCGCCGGGCCCACACCCGGCAGCACGCCGATGAAGGTGCCCAGCGTGACGCCGATGAAGCCCCACAGCAGGTTGATCGGCGTCAGCGCGATGGAAAAGCCGTGCAGCAGCGCGGCGAGCGTCTCGGTCATATTCCGGCGGTGCCGAGCAAGGGCTTCAACCAGCCCGCCGGCAGGTTGACGTTCAGGAAGTGGACGAAGAAGAAGAACACGGCCAGCCCGAGCACGAGGCCGATCCCTGCATCACGCAGCGGCCGCAGGCTGCCGAAGGCGCGGGCGATGCACGCGTACAGCGCCACCGCGGCGAGCACGAAACCTGCGTTGTGGATGAGTGCCATCTGCGCAAACAGGCCGGCGCTGACCCAGGCAAAGGCGCTGCGGTGAAACGGGTGTTCGCCGCGTGCGGCCGGATCATCGTCGACGCGCTCGCGCCAGCCGCCACTGAACGCCTCGATCAGCAGCCACACGCCGAGCAGCGCCAGACCCACGCCGACCGCCGCCGGCATGAAGTTGGGCCCAATGGCGGAGTAGCTGCGGCTGCCGGGCAGGCCGGCGGCGATCACCGTGACGAAGATGCCCAGCGCCAGCACGCCAGCCGACAGTACGAACTCGGCCAGCGCGCCCCGCCGCGGACGACTCATCGCCGCACAGCTTTTGCGCCCGCTTTCCTGCCTTTCTACTTCTTCAGACCGAGCGACTCGATGATGCCGCCGATGCGCTTGATGTCCTCGTCGATGAACGCCTTGTAGGCGTCGCCGCCAAGGAACCACGGCGTCCAGCCGAGCTTCTCCAGCGTTTCCTTCCACGCCGGCGTCTCGGTGGCCTTCTTCACCGCGTCGACCAGCGCATCGCGCTGCGCGGCCGTGATGCCCGGCGCGCCGAAGATGCCGCGCCAGTTGCCGAGCACGACATCGATGCCCTGCTCCTTCAGCGTCGGGATGCCGTCGATCCGGTCGGGCGACGACACGGCGAGCGCACGCATGCGACCGCCCTTGATCTGCTCGGCGAATTCGCCCACGCCGGAGATGCCGGCGGTCACATGGCCGCCGACGATCGCCGCAATCGCATCGCCGCCGCCCTTGAACGCAACGTAGTTCACCTTCGAGGGGTCCTCGCCGACTGCCTTGGCGACCAGCCCGCCGAGAATGTGGTCGGTGCCACCCGCGGAACCGCCGCCCCACGACACCGCGCCCGGGTTGGCCTTGTAGGCCTTGATCAGATCCCCCATCGTCTTGTGCGGTGAGCTAGCCGGCACGACGATCACTTCGTACTCGCTGGTCAGCCGCGCGATCGGCGTGACCATCGACAGGTCGACCGGGCTCTTGTTCAGGATGATGCCGCCGACCATCACCATGCCGCCGATCATCACCGCGCTGCCATCGCCCTTGGCCGAATTGACGAACTGCGCCAGGCCGATGGTGCCGGCGGCACCCCCTTTGTTTTCGAACTGCACCGAACCGACCAGCTTGCCGGCCTGCATCGCCGCCGCCAGATTGCGGCCGGTCTGGTCCCAGCCGCCGCCAGGGTTGGCGGGGATCAGCATCTTCAGCGTGCCGATCGCCTGCGCCTGCGCGGCCGGCAATCCAAAGGCCTGGGCCACCGACAGCGACGCCACTGCGAGCGCGAATTCGCGACGTTTCATCTCGATTCTCCTTGGGTGATGGAAAGCGGGCCTTCATCAGCCCGTCTTGTCGGCAGCAAGCATACCCGCTGCAGCGCCCGGGAAACGGCCGCCGGTGCTCGTCAGAAAACCAGCTGGCCGAAGCAGATCATCACGCTGCGCTCGACCTGCTTCAGAAAATCGCGCTCGTGGTCCTTGATCGGTGAAACGACGATTCCGCCATGGCGGCACAGCTCGAGCGTGGCCAGCTTGTCGCGCGTGCGGAACTTCTCGGTCTCGGCCAGCGGCACGATGCGTCGCACGGTGACGATCACGTCGCTGGCGCAATCGAGCGGCCGCTTGATGGTGGCGATCGCCACCAGCAGCGTGTAGTCGGACTGCGCGACCTCTTGCACCTTCATCACCGCCATCGCCTGCCGCACCTGCTGCTGGATGGCCGGATAGCGCAAGCCGCAAGCCACATCGTCGGGGTCGAGATCGATAACCGACAGTTTCACTTCGCTTGCCTGCATCGCCGTGCCGGCTGACAGCAGCATCAGTGCGAGCAGCCAACGGATCGTTTTCATGGTGTCAGCCCTCCGAATGAACGCGGCAAGCGTAGCGCGGGTGGCGGACATCAATCAGCCCGCAGCGCGTCGACGATTCTCATCCGCGCTGCCTTCACCGACGGCAGAAAGCCGCCGACCAGTCCCATCACCAGCGCAAACACCAGGCTGCTGACGATGATCTTCGGCGTCAGCGCGAAGGAGAAAGCCAGTTCGGAGAACGACGTGAAGTTGGTGGTCGAGATCGTGAAAGTCTGCAGGAAGGTCGCGGCAAACAGGCCGACCAGCCCGCCGGCTAGGGCCAGCAGCAGCGATTCGAGCATGAAGGCGGCGAGGATCGAGCGGCGCGCGAATCCGAGCGCGCGCAGCGTGCCGATCTCGCCGGTGCGCGTGGCCACCGAGGCATACATGGTGATCGCCGCGCCGATCATCGCGCCGAGCGAGAAGATGATCGACAGCGTCAGGCCGAGGAAGCTGATGAAGTTCGACAGCGCGCGGCTCTGGTCCTCGTAGAACTGCCGTTCGCGCTTGACTTCAACGGTCAGGCGCGGCTCGGCAGCGATCGCCGCCACCAGTTCGTCGAAGGCAGCGGCCGAAGCCAGTTGCGCGATCACCGACGAGTAGCCGCCGAAGCGGCGGAACGCCTGCGCCAGTTGCTCGGCGTCGCCCCAGATCTCGGAATCAAATGCCGTGCGGCCGGCATCGAAAATGCCGACCACGCGCCACTGCCGCTGCGCGAAGGTAAGCGACTGCCCGACCTCGACCCCGGCAAACTGGCGGGCGACGCTGCGGCCGACGACGATCTCACTCGATCCCGGCCGGAACATCCGTCCCTGCACGATCTTCACCTGCGGCCGCAGCGCCAGCCCCATCGGCGGCACACCGCGGATCGGCACGTTGCTGCGCCGGCCGGTGTCGATCTTCGGCAGCGAGTTGAGCACCACCACTTCCTTCGATACGCGCGGCCGGCCCTGCGCATCGCGGGCGATCTGCGGCAGGCTTTCGAGCAGCGCCGCCTGCTCGCGCGCCACGCCGCTCTGGATCTCCGTTTCAGCCCCCTTGCGGATGGCCAGCACATTGTCGGCCGAGCCGGTGGCCACCAGCGTCGCCTTCAGCCCGGCATCGAGCATCAGCACCGCGGCGAACACGAACACGACGAGCGCCATGCCGCCGGCGGTGAGCACCGTGGTCAGCCGCCGCACCCACAGGTTGCGGGCGATGTAGGCGAACGGGATCTTCATCGATGCACAGCCCTGAGTCGTGCGTGCGCCGCCAGGCGGCGCGTACACCGAGCGATCTCACCCCACATGGCGAAGGCCGTCGACGATCCTGACCCGCGCGCTGCGCAGCATCGGCACCAGGGCGGCAAGGGTGCCGACCGCCAGCGCCGCCGCCGCCTGCAGCACGTAGATCGAATGCGCGACCTCGAAACGCGCGAACACGTTCTTGCCGACGGCGTCGAAGAAGCCCTGGGCGATGCCCGGCGTGGCCGCAATGGCGATGGCACCACCGATCCCGGCGAGCAGCAGGCTCTCGGCGAGGATCAGCAGCGCCACGAAGGGCGGCCCGAAGCCGAGCGCCTTCAGCGTCGCGTACTCGGCCAGCCGCTCGCGCGCGGTCATCGCCATCGTGTTGGCGGCCACCGCGAAAATGATCAGGATGACGATAAAGCTGACGCCGGAGATGACCTGGATGATCGTCTCGACCATCGCCACGAACGACAGCTGGAACGCCTTTTCAGTTTCGGTCAGCGTGGCGGCCAGCGAGTTGGCGAACTCGGCATCGACTCGCTGCGCCACCTCGGCGGCGCGCTCCGGATTGTCAATATCGATGACGAACACGCCGGCGCTGTTGGCGCCGCGCGGAAAGCGCTGCTTGAGGAATTCGTTCAGGTAGTCATAGTGGAAATAGAACTGGCGGGTGATCGTCGTCTCGTCGCGGCCCTCATAGATCGCCCGCACCGTGAACTCCCAGTTGCCCGGGTAGATCGTGCCGCGGATCGGCACGCGATCGCCGACCTTGAAGCCGTACAGATCCGCCAGCTGCCGTCCAACCACGGCGCCACGACGGTCGCGCAGGAAATCCTGCCACTCGCCGGGCTTGAAGCGGAACTCCGGATACATGCCGAAATAATCGCGCGGCTCGACGGCAAACTGCGCGAAGAAGCTCTTCTCGTCGCGCCAGATGCCGCCGAACCAGTTCGATACCGCCACACCGCGCACGCCATCGATGGCCATGATCTTCTCGCGGTAGTACAGCGGCAGCGGGAATACCAGCGAGATGCTGTTGCGCGTGATCAGCCGGCTGGCCGACGCGGCCTCGCTGCCCGCGTACCAGGCGCTGACCACCGTCTGCAGCAGCCCGAACGCCACCAGCGCAATCACCAGCCCGAGCACGGTCAGCGCCGAGCGCAGCCGGGCGCGAAAGGCGTTACGGGTAACCAGCTTCAGAAAGAACATCGTTCAGCTTCGGAGCATTGACCGGACATCACCAGGCAGCGCATCAAGGAGCAAGGGCGCAGCGCGATCGCGCGTGGGCCTTTCGTTCGGCCGGGGCGAACAGATCCTTGCCTCAATGTGCGAACGGGCTCGTATCGGTCAGCTGCCCCTTGTCCAGGTAGATCAGGTGATGCGCCGCCTCGGCAGCGCGCGGATCGTGCGTGACCATGACGATCGTCTTGCCCAGCTCGATGTTCAGGCGGTCGAGCAGTTTCAGGATCTCGGCGGCTGAAGCGCGATCGAGATCGCCGGTCGGCTCGTCGGCAATCAGCAGCAGCGGATCGGTGACCACCGCGCGGGCGATTGCCACCCGCTGCTGCTGGCCGCCGGACAGCTCGTTTGGCCGATGGTCCATGCGATCGGCCAGCCCGACCAGGGCGAGCACCGTCTCGACGCGCTCGCGCCGATCGCGCCGCGACAGCGCGGTGAGCAGCAGCGGCAGCTCGACATTCTCGAAGGCGGTCAGCACCGGCATCAGGTTATAGAACTGGAAGATGAAACCGATCGATGCCGCGCGCCAGGCGGCCAGGTCCGTTTCGGAAAATTGCGTGATGTCGTCGCCGGCAATCAACAGCGTGCCTGCATCAGGCTTGTCAATGCCGGCGACGAGATTCAGCAGCGTGCTCTTGCCCGAGCCCGACGGGCCCATCAGCGCGACGAAGTCGCCGCGGCCAATGTCCAGATTGATGTCGGTCAGCACCGGCACGATCTGCTCGCCGCGCGTGTAGCTCTTGGCCACGCTGCGGATCTCGATCAGCGCGCCGGATTCAGCCGCGCGCGACGTGCGCTGTACCTGTGCGACGGCCTGCACCATCGGCGGCTACTTCTTCGCCGGCGCCACCAACGCGCCGTCGGCGAGATTGTCAGGCGGCGAAATCACCACGCGCGTGCCCGGCGCAAGACCTTCGACGCGCTTGAGATCGCCGAGCACGGCGCCAGCCTTCACCGCGGTGCGCACGACCTTGCCGCTGGCTGTCGTCTCCTGCGCCGCGGACCCTGCCGACGCGACCACGTAGACGACCTCCTTGCCGTCGTGCGTGACGATTGCCTCCGGGCGCACTGCCGGCACCGGCTGGCGCTCGGAGGCCTCAAGGGCGCGCGACAGGAAGGCGATCTTGGCGCTCATGTCGGGCAGCACCCGCGCATCGGTTTCGTCGAACTTCACCTTCACCAGCAGCGTGGCCTTGCTGCGATCGACGGTGGGCACGATGCGCGAGACCGAGCCGGCCAGCCGAAGGTCGGGGAACGCGTCGAGCTGGATCTCGGCCGGCTGGCCGGCCTTGATCTTCGCGATGCTCGATTCGGACACATCGGCCTCGACTTCGAGTGTGGCCATGTCGGCCATCGTCACCACTGCGCCGGTGGTGCCGGAGGCGTTGGAAAACGGCGTCAGGATGTCGCCGACATTGGCGTTCTTGGTCAGCACCATGCCGGTGAAAGGCGCGCGAACCAGCGTCTGCTCGACGCTCACCGTGGCCACGCGCAGGTTCGCCTGCGCCACCGCAATCTGCGCGCGCAGCGTTTCGATCGTGGCCCTGGCCTTGTTGAAACGCGCCACCGCGGTATCGACCGACGCCTCGGAGACGAAGTCCTTGCTCGCCAGTTCACGCGCGCGTTTCAGCGCCGCCTCGGCATCGGCCAGTTCGGCCTGGCCCTGCACCAGGTTGGCCTCGGCGACCTTGACGCCGGCAGCGGCCTGCTCGCGGCTGGCGGCCACATCGCGACTTTCCAGCCGGGCGATCAATTCGCCTTCGGCAACGCGCTGGCCCT
>JBFINI010000055.1:0-12256 GCA_041611275.1 Burkholderiaceae bacterium | reverse complement strand
TCCGGCATCTCGATGCGGCGCTCGAAGAGCTTCGGGCGATTCTGGTAGGCGATGCGCAGGGCGTCGCCGAAACCGCGCGTCACCGCGAGCAGCAGCGGCTCTCCCTTGCGCTCCAGCAGGGCGTTGGTCGCCACCGTCGTGCCCATCTTCACGGCATCGATGTGCTCCGCTGGAATCGGCGCGTCGCCGTGCACGCCGAGGAAATGACGGATGCCGGCCAGCGCCGCGTCGGGGTACTGCTCGGGATTCTCGGACAGTAGCTTGTGCGTTTCGATCGTCCCGTCCGGCCGCTTGGCTACGACGTCGGTGAAGGTGCCGCCGCGGTCGATCCAGAATTGCCATTGGCTTGCGGCCATACAAGAATCCCCAAAATTGCTCAGGCGACGACGGGCAGCGTCGTCATCCGGTATTCATGAACAATGCGCCGCTGTCGGGCGTGGTCAGCCATCGCGAAGCGGAACCGCGGGGTCGGCCGCACGGCGGTGCCGTCGGCCCGCGGCAGTACGGGCAGCGTGCCGCAGAACATGACCAGGCCGTCCTCGACTGGGCGATCGCCGGTGAACTGTGCCACCAGTTCCATCAGTGGCCGGATCGCGGCAACCCGGCCCTGCTGGTAGCTGACCCAGCGGCCGTCTTCGAAGACTTCCGAGGTCAGTTCGAGTTCGTCGGCACGTACAGCGACCTCCTCCCAGAGCCAGGCGCGCCCAGCGACTGGCTTGGCGCACATCTGCTTCGACACCGCGACCGAATACGCCTCGACCTGGCGATCGGTATGGTCCGAGCCTACCGACAGCCACCACTGCCCTAGCGCCCGCACCAGCACAGGCTCGGCTTCGCCCGAGCTGGCCTCGCCAAGCGCCTCGATGTCTGCTGCCTGCGTCAGCATCTGCTGCGCGGCCCGATAGAACAGCGGCACCGACGACGGTCGCGGTACGCCGAGCTGCGCCAGTTCCTCGATGTGGTGGTTGATCGCCGCCGCGTCTCGCCCCGTCCAGCCGGCAATGACCAGGTGCGTCACGTCGACCTCAAGCGGCGCCCGATCGTCAAGCTCGAATCGAAGCCTCGTCATTTCATCAGCACTCCGGGCAGCCACAGCGCCATTTCCGGGAACAGCGCCAGCAGCAGCAGCAGGACGAACAGCGCGACGACGAAGGGCGCCGCGCCGGCCATCACGTCGTTCATCGATCCGACCTTCCGAAGGTTTTGCACGACGAACAGGTTCAGGCCGACCGGCGGCGTGATCAGCGCGGTTTCGATCAGCACGATGATGACGATACCGAACCAGATCATGTCGAAGCCGAGCGCCTCCATCACCGGGGCGATGACCGGGATGGTGGTGATCATCATCGACAGCGTCTCCATGAAGCAGCCGAGGATCACGTAGAAAACAATCACCGCCAGCAGCATCTCCCACTTCGACAGGCCGAGCCCCTGGATGACGTCGGTCAGCTTGGTCGTCAGCCCGACCGCCGACATGACGAAGTTCAGGAAATAGGCAGCGACGATGATCAGCATGATCATGCCGGTCGAACGCATCGTTCCGAGCAGCGCCGATTTGAGCATCGCCAGGTCGAGCGCCTTGTTCCAGTAGGCGAGCCCCAAGCCGGCGATCACGCCGAGCGATGCCGCCTCGGTCGGCGTGGCAATACCGGCGTAGATCGAGCCGACAACGACCAGGAACACGCCCATCGGGGGCAGCAGGTGCACCAGGCTGGCAACGCACGCGGCCAGCGTGGCGGTGACGCGTTGACCGCCCCAGGCCGGACGCCAGAGACAGGCGGCAACGACGATCGCCATGAACGCCAGCGACAGCACGAGCCCCGGGATGATGCCGGCCAGATAAAGGCGCGGCACCGACGTATTGGTCAGCACTGCATAGATGATCATGTTGATCGACGGCGGAATCAGGATGCCGAGCGTGCCGCCCGCCGCCAGCGTGCCGAGGAACAGTCGCTCGTTGTAGCCATAGCGCTGCGCCTGCGGCAGCGCCACGGTGCCAATCGTGGCAGCGGTGGCCACGCTCGAGCCCGACGTCGCCGCGAACAGCCCGCAGGCGGCGATGTTCGAGTGCATCAGGCCGCCCGGCAGCCACGACAGCCACTTGTCCAGCGCGCCATACATCCGTTCGGCGACGCCGGAGCGGAGCAGCAGTTCGCCGAGCAGGATAAACAGCGGCAGCGCGACCAGCAGGAACTCGTTGCTCGAGCCCCAGGCAATCTCCCCTGCCGCTCGGGACAGCGGCAAAAAGCCGAAGACCTTGTCAAGGATCAGCCCGAGAACGCCGATCGACGCGGCCACTGGAATGGCCAGCGCCAGC
This sequence comes from Burkholderiaceae bacterium, assembly GCA_041611275.1. Classification (GTDB taxonomy): domain Bacteria; phylum Pseudomonadota; class Gammaproteobacteria; order Burkholderiales; family Burkholderiaceae_F; genus JADJWR01. The sequence goes on along the minus strand of JBFINI010000055.1, from coordinate 9,939 downwards.
ATTGCGAGCAGCGTCAGCAGCGCGGTCGGGATCATGGCGCCTGTTTCTTCGCAGCTCGCTGCGCATGCGCCAGTTCATCGGCCGCCTCGTCGATCACCGAACGCGCGCCGAGCAGCCGGTGCACGGAATCGAGGTCCCGGGCAAGCAACAGGCTCACACCGCGCATCAGCAGCAGTCCGCCGCAGACCAGCAGCCACGCGTAGCCGAGCCACCACATCCCCTGCGGGATCCACAGCGGCACGCCCAGCGCCGAGTTAGATCGCGCAGCCAGCGTCCACGAGTGGGCAAACACGCCCCATCCGTACCAGGCGGTCACGCCGACAAACGTCATCAGCGCCAGCAGCGCTGCGATGTCGCACAGCGCGGCGATGCTGCGCGGCAGATGCTGGTAAAGCACGTCGATGCGGACGTTGCCCCGATTCAGCAGCACGAAGGCAAAGGCCCACGCCGAGCCGATGGCCAGCGCGTAGCCCGACAGTTCGTCAGCCCCGCCAAGCGTGAAGTTGAACAGCTTGCGTGCGGTGACGTCGAACGAGACGATGAGCGCCGAGGCGAAGATCAGCACGCCGCCGGCAATGGCCGCGGCCGCCGACCCGCGGTCGGCGGCGCGCAATGCTGCATCAACGACCCGACTCATAGGTATGCCTTGGCTCCGTGAATTGTCCGCGCCTGGCCGCGATTCGACACGGCAATCCGTCGAACTGCATGGTTTCGCAAAGATCTGCGCGTCCCGCCCGCGCGACCGTCGCCGCCGGCGAGGCGTTGGCGAAGCGGCCTTGCGCAGCCGCTTCGCCGTGACGGCCGCTTACTTCTTCGCGCTGACGCCGACCACCTTGCCGACGGTGTTGTTGAAGTCGGCCACGCACGCGACCGAACAGCGCGCCGTCCATTGCGGCAGCGTCACTTCGTTGATCACCTTCTTCAACAGGTCGCGGTCGGCCTGGCTCGGCTGCACCAGTGTCATCTTGCCCTTCTGCCCGATCGTGCACTTGTCGGTACCGGCGTTGCACTCGTAGCCCTGGTCGGTGAAATGCGCCGCGGCGTCCCAGACATCCTTTTCGAGCTGCTTAATTTCGGTATTGATGAAGTTGCGCAGCGCCGGCGACCACGATTGCCACGTCTTCAGGTTGACCGCATACATGATCTGGTTCCACTGCAACGGCAGCACCAGCAGATGCGTGGTCACTTCGTGCCACTTGGCCAGGTTGCCGGAGATGCTGCCGGTAATCGCGCAGTCGACCGTGCGGTTCTGCAGTGCCGGCACGACGTCGCCAAAGCCCATCGTCACCGGCGAGCCGCCGAGCGCGGCGATCAGCTCCGACTGCGAACGGCCGCCGACGCGCACTTTCTTGCCCCTGACGTCGGCCAGGCCCTTGATCTCGCCGTTGCAGAACAGCACCTGTCCGGGATAAGTGCCGACGCCGAGCAGTTCGACGCCGAATTTCTCCCGGTACAGCTTTTCGTAAACCGGCTTGGCGGCGTCGGTGACGCGGCGCGCGGTGGCTACGTCAGGCAACAGCCCGGCCATGTCGACCATTTCATTGGCTGGGTCGTCGGCCGCCAGGTAGGAAATGACGGTGGCGCCGATTTCGATCACGCCCTGGCCCATCAGCCGCAGCACCTCGGGCCCCTTCATGCCCATTTCGCTGAACGCCTTGATCTCAGCGGTAATCGCGCCGTTCGATTTCTCGGGCAAGCGCTTAGTCCAGAACGGAACCTCGAAGTCTTTGTACTGCGGCAGGTTGGGAAACGTTCCGACGACACGCAGATGGGTTTTGGGCAGCGCTTGCGCGGTGACGCCGCCAGCGACTACAAGGGCCGAAGCCGCGAACAGACATTGAAGCAGTTTTCTCATGGTCTCCTCCGTGAGTGAGCGTCTGCGCCGGCAGGGCGCAACGACTTGACTTTCAAAGTGCGGCAAGTTGATCGTTGAGCAGATCGGTCGCGAGCATCGATCCTGGCTTGTGCGTGATGCAGAAATCCGGCCGTACCGCCATCACCGCAGCCTGAGGCGTCACGCCGCAGGCCCAGAATACCGGCACCTCGCCCTCGCCGATCTCGGGCACGTCGCCGAAGTCAGGCCGGTACAAGTCCCTGATTCCAATCTGCTCCGGCGAGCCGATGTGTACCGGTGCGCCGTGAACATTCGGAAAGCGCGATGTCACCTGAACCGCGCGAATCACATCGGCGGGACGAAGCGGCCTCATCGACACCACCAGCGGGCCGGAAAAGCGCCCGGCCGGCGATGTGGGAATGCGGGTCTTGTACATCGCCACGTTGGTGCCTGACTGCACGTGTCGAAGCGGCACGCCGGCCGCAATCAGCGCCCACTCGAACGAAAAGGAGCAGCCGATCACGAAGCTCACCAGATCATCACGCCAAAGCGCTCGGATGTCGCCCGGCTCATCGACGAGTTCGCCTTTGCGCCAGACACGATACCGAGGCAGATCGGTGCGTATGTCGACGTCATTGCCAAGCGACGGAAGGTACGGATCACCGGCTTCGCCTACCGCAAGCAAGGGACATGGCTTCGGATTGCGCTGACAGTAAAGAAGGAAGTCAAATGCCAGGTCGCGCGGCAATATGGCGAGATTTCCTTGCACATACGCCGGTGCAGAACCCGCTGTGTGTCCAGTCAGTTGACCTGCACGGGCCGCAGCACGAACGTCGCGGCCGGTTTGCAATGACGCGGCAGACGCTTGAATCGATTGAGCAGGAACATTCATAGGCGCAGACTGTGCGTTGGCCAACCCGGGTGCGTCAATCAACTTTTTCTTGTAACCGCTGATAAGACGCGCAGTGGCGCAGGCGCCGGCGAAGCGTCCGGGTCAGGCCGAGGCATCAGATCAGGTCCCCCACCTGCAACAAATTCCTGGGCAGCTGCCTCGGCCAGCCCAATCAACTCGTCGAGCACCCGCGAGCCCGGCTCGGCACGTTGGCTGGCGTACACGGCCAGCGGCGGCAACGGCGGCTCGACCTCGAGCAGGATCAGTTCGCCTCGCTGGAGCTCACGTTGCACCACTGCCACCGGCAGCGGTGCAACGCCGAAACCTGTCTTCGTCAGCTCGATCATCGCTGCAAGCGACGAGAAGAAATTGACGCGCAGTGCCGTTCGCAACTCGGCGCCTTCCGCCGCTGATTGCAGGATGCTGCGGTAGACGGTCGATTCCCGATGAAAACTGATGATGGGCAGCGGCGCGATATCGGCAAACCGTAACGTGCCAGGCGCCAGCGTCAGTGCAGGCGCGGCGACCCAGCGCATCGCAAGTCGCGTGATCGGGCGGTTCTCGATAAAGCCTTCGCTGATCGATTCCGTGGTGAACGCCACGTCGAGCCGTCCGCGCAGCAGCTCATCGCGCAGTCGCGGCGTGATGTCCGAATGCAGTTCCACCGTGATGTTGGGATGCCGGCGCGAAAAGCGTGAAAGTAAGGCGGGCAGCCACGTATGGACGACCGTTTCCATCACGCCCAGGCGCAGTGTTCCGGTCAACGCGCTTTGCTGGCCCACGGCCTCACACATGCGCGCCTGCAGATCCAGCATTTTTTCCGCCAGCGGCAACAGCTCGGTGCCTTGAAATGTCAGGGTCACTGATCGACGATCGCGCTCGAACAAGCGCGCTCCAAGCTGTTGCTCGAGCGTGGCGATACGACTCGAAACGCCCGCCTGCGTCGTGCAAAGCTTGTCCGCGGCAGCTTTGAAGCTGCGCAATCGGGCGACCCAGATGAACGCCTCAAGAAAACGCAGATTCATGACTTGACCTCGTTCGTCCATGCAGGTCACTGCCGTCGACTTACCCTGCGAGGACCGACCCGCGCTTTCCCGCGGCGTTGCGCAGCCAGACTGAAAAAACGTTGCCGGTTGCACGGTCGGATCGTACAGGCCAGATAGGAAGCGCCGAAAAAATGCTGGATCGTCGAGTCAAACATTTTCGCTGCACTCTTGGTCAGGATAGTGACCAGACAGGCCTCGCACATTTGCCGGCAGCGATCGATGGACGCCTACCGGCTTTCGATTGTCAGACAAGCGACCTCCTTGCCACGTTTCTCGGCGGCAGGCAGGTCCAGTCCGACTAGTTTCGGCAAATCGTAGGCCTCCACATGAGTGTCCTCGATGCTGGTAGTGAAGCAGATGTCGGCGAATTTTTCCGCACGCGCTTCGATCCACGTGGTGAGGTAGCGGGAACTCGCGGGTGGTGAGATCCTTCGGCCCGGCTGCCGCCATGCAACGCATGGCCCAGCGGTTGAACGCCTTGCCGACCACGATCAGACCGAAGTCGAAAAGCCGCGCCGTGCCGGTGTGACAGTCACTGCAGATGCTCCGCCAGCCGCGCTGCCGTTGGTAATTTATCAATATTTCGTTGACAGCCTACCGACCCGGTCCTAAGTTCGCCATCGGCGCGTGTGATGCGGGCATCATTCGGGTGCGTACCATTCGCTCAATGGAGGAGACAAAGATGAAGAGACTTTCGCTGCTATTGGGAACCGCACTGGCCGGCGCGGCACTGGCCGTGTCGGCACAGACCAAGTGGGACATGCCGACCGGGTATCCGGTGGCCAACCCGCACACCGTCACGCTGTCGCAGATGGCGAAAGACATCGAGTTCGCCACCAAAGGCAAGCTGACGATCGTCGTGCACCCGGGCGGGTCGCTGTTCAAGGCGCCGGAGATCACCCGCGCCGTCGAAAGCGGCCAGGCGCAGCTGGGCGAAGTGCTGATGAGCCTGCTGGTCAACCAGAATCCGGTTTTCGGTGTCGACTCACTGCCGTTCCTCGCCACCAGCTTTGACGATGCCCAGCGGCTGTGGCAGGCACAGCGGCCGGTCGCCGAGGCCATCCTTGCCAAACGCGGGATGAAGCTGCTGTACGCGGTGCCCTGGCCGCCTCAGGGCATCTACGCGAAGAAGGAACTGAAGTCGGCCGCTGACATGCGCGGCCTGAAATGGCGCGCCTACAACCCGGCGACGACCAAGATCGCGCAGTCCGTGGGCGCCACGCCGTTGACGATCCAGGCGGCTGAACTGTCGCAGGCGCTAGCCACCGGCGTGGTCGACTCGACGATGACCTCGGGCGCCACCGGTGTGGACTCGAAAATCTGGGAATCGCTGACCCACTACCACCGCGTCAACGCCTGGCTGCCGAAGAACATGCTGATCGTCAATCAGCGAGAATTCGCCAAGCTCGACAAGGCCACACAGGACATCGTCGCGCGCACGGCGGCCGAAGCCGAGAAGAAGGGTTGGGATCGCATGCGTGCCTACGACGACGAGTCGGTCGATACCCTGCGCAAGAATGGCATGACCATCGTCACGCCGACGCCACAGCTGGTTGCCGACATGAAGAAGATCGGCGAGGAAATGGTGGCCGATTGGCTGAAGGCCGCCGGCGCTGACGGCAAGAAGATCCTCGATGGCTACCAGCGCCGCCCCGCGAAGAAATAGGGCGTCAAGTTTGGCTCTGGCCTGACCAGCGCCCCCGCTGTCCGCCTGCGGGGGCCTTTTTCCTTTTGTGCCGATGAAGTCGCCGCTTAGCCCGTTGTATGACTTCTTCGGCGCGGTCGGTGCGGTCTTCATCGTGCTGACGCTGCTGATCCAGCTGGTCGCGATCTTCGGCCGCTTCGTGCAGTTCACGATCAGCGGCCATGATGCCTACGCCGGTTACTTTCTGGCCGCCGGCACGTTCTGTGCACTGGCGCACACCCTGCGGCGCGGCGATCACATTCGGGTGACGTTGATCATCGGCCGCCTGAAGGGCACGGTTCGCCTATACATCGAAATCTTCTGTCTGGCCGCTGCGACCTTCCTTTCGGGCTACTTCGCCTTTTACGCCGGACGGCTGGCCTGGGGTTCTTGGTCCTATAACGACATATCGACCGAGATCGACGCCACGCCGCTTTGGATCCCCCAACTTTCAATGGCCTTTGGGGTGGCGGCGCTTTTCCTGGCCTTCGCCGAGGAACTGATCTACGTGCTGTGGCGCCGCCAGCTGCCGGCGCAGCATGGCGCTGACCTGGCGCGGCGCGAGTAGGCAATGGACGCCTGGGCCGCGACCGTGCTGATCGTGCTGATGTTCGCGATCCTGGGCGCCGGCATCTGGATCGGCCTCGGCATTCTGGGCGTTGGCCTGCTGGCAATGGGCCTATTCACCGATCGCCTCGCCGGCGACAGCCTGGCGCTAACGATCTGGGGCTCGATGTCGAGCTGGACCCTGACCGCGCTGCCTCTGTTCGTCTGGATGGGCGAAATCTTGCTGAAGACGCGGCTGTCCGAGGGCCTGTTTCGCGGCCTCGCGCCGTGGCTACAGAACATCCCGGGACGGCTGCTGCACGTGAACATCGTCGGCTGCACAATCTTCGCCGCCGTATCCGGATCGTCGGCGGCCACCTGCGCAACGGTCGGCAAGATGTCCTTGTCGGAGTTGGGCAAGCGCAATTACCCGGAGCTGATGACCATCGGGACGCTGGCCGGCGCCGGAACGCTCGGTCTGTTAATCCCGCCGTCGATCATCATGATCGTCTATGGCGTCGCTGCCGACGTTTCAATCGGCAAACTCTTTATCGGCGGCGTGTTGCCAGGCTTGCTGCTCGCCAGCCTGTTCATGGCCTATACGATTCTCTGGGCCTGGCGCAACAAAGCATCGGTCCCCGCCGCCGACCTGAATCTAACGCTGCGGCAGAAGATCTCCGAGTCGCGCTACCTGATCCCGGTGGTGCTGCTGATCCTCGCCGTACTCGGCTCGATTTATACCGGGGTGGCCACCGCGACCGAGGCGGCATCCCTCGGCGTGCTCGGCTCACTGGTGCTGTCGGCGCTGCAGGGCACATTGAGCTGGCGCACCTTCCGCGATTCGCTGATGGGCGCCACGCGGCTGTATTGCATGATCGGGTTGATCCTGGCCGGCTCATCGTTCCTGTCGTTGACCATGGGTTTCATCGGCCTGCCGCGCCATCTGGCCGAGGCCATCGGCGCACTGAACCTGCCGCCGCTGCTGCTGCTGATGCTGCTGATGGTCTTCTACATCGTGCTCGGCTGCTTCCTCGACGGAATCTCGATGGTGGTACTGACGATGGCCGTGTTGCTGCCGACGTTGCAGACTGCCGGCATCGACCTGCTCTGGTTCGGCGTATTTCTGGTGATCGTGGTCGAGATGGCACAGATCACGCCGCCGGTTGGCTTCAACCTGTTCGTCCTGCAGGGAATGACCAAGCGCGAGATCAGCTACATCGCTCGCGCGGCGTTGCCGTACTTCGTGATGATGGTGCTGGCGGCCTTCCTGATCTACCTGTTTCCGGCACTGGTAACTGCGCTGCCCAGTCAGATGAAGCTCTAGGCGGCTTCACGGCAGCTAGAATCCGCGCGCTCTCTAACCGTCTGCGCGTAGCCTGCATGGCGGCGCGAATTTCATGCACGTTGCCGTCATCGGCGCCGGCATCATCGGTGTCACCACCGCGCATGCGCTGCGGGCGCACGGCGTTGACGTGACCGTGTTCGAGCGCAATCCGGGCGTGGCGCAGGAAGCGAGCTTCGGCAATGCCGGGGTGATTTCGACGGCCACCGTGGGACCCTGGGCGCAGCCAGGAATGCCGGCCAGGATCTTCGGCTATTTGTGGCGGGCGGAGTCGCCGGTGATCTTCCGGCCGACCTTCGATCCGGCGCAATGGCGCTGGCTGGCGCGTTGGCTGGGCGAATGCCGGCTGCAGCGCTTCCGCGTCAACAAACAACGGATGCTGCGGTTGGCTGACTACAGTCGCCATGTGCTGCATGAATTACGCACGCAGCACACCCTTGAGTACGAGCAGACCCAGGGATGGCTGCAACTGTTTCGCACCGACGCCGATCTGGCGCGCGCGCAGCCGGCCATCGATGTGCTGAAACAGACCCCGGTCGCGCATCGGCTGCTGACGGCGGCAGAATGCCGTGCGCAGGAGCCGGCGCTGGCCGACGGCACAACGCTGGCTGCCGGCCTGTATCTGCCCGACGCAGAAACCGGCAACTGCGCCTATTTCGCTCGCAAGATCAAGGACCTCGCCACGGCCGACGGGGTGTCCTTTCGCTTTGGCGCGCGGGTAACCCGGCTCGGCATTAGCGGCGGCCGCGTTGCCGAAGTGCAGACTGAGTCTGGCAGTCTGCCGGTCGATGCCGTTGTCATCGCCGCCGGGGCAGACAGCGTCCAGCTGTTGCGTGGCACCGGCGTGCGGCTGCCACTGTACCCCGTCAAAGGCTATTCGCTGACCGCGCCCGTCACCCGTCACGAACAGGCACCAATCCAGTCCGTGATGGATGAGGCCTACAAAGTGGCGGTCACGCGCATGGGCAATCGCTTGCGCATTGCTGGCACCGCCGAGTTCGGCAACCGGCGGCTGACGGTGCGCGACAGCGCCCTGGGGACGCTGCTGAAGGTCGCGCGCGACTGGTTTCCGGGCGCGGCAAACTACACGCAGGCGCGTCCGTGGGTCGGCGCCAGGCCGATGCTGCCCGACGGAGCGCCGCTGCTGGGCGGCACGCCGCTGGCCAATCTCTACCTCAACGTCGGCCATGGCTCGACGGGCTGGACGATGGCCTGTGGTTCGGCGCGCGTGGTCGCCGACATCATCTCCGGGCGGCAGCCGGCGATCGACATGGAAGGCTTGACCCTGAACCGGTACGCGCGCTGGCAATCGCCTTAGCATTGGCCCTTATGGGCGAACCACTTTATACGGTCGCAGAACTACGCCAGCGGGAACAGGCGGCACAGGCCGCGCTGTCGCCCGGTGCGCTGATGGCGCGCGCCGGCGCGGCCGCTGCAGCCATCGTCGCAGCGCAGTGCGTCGACCCACAAGTGCGTGTGCGGGTGATCTGCGGCCCGGGCAACAACGGCGGCGACGGTTACGTCTGTGCGCTCGAACTGGCCCAACGCGGCGCCAAGGTGCACTGCGTCGCCCTGGCACCGGCGGCAACGGACGATGCTCGCGCGGCGTTCGCGCGTTGGGCCGCGGCCGGGGGCGTGACGCTGACCGAGTTGCCCGAAGATGAGAATTGCGACGTGGTGATCGACGCCATGTTCGGCATTGGCATGTCGCGGCCACTGGCCGGCATTTACCTGGCGGCGGCCGACTGGATCAACCGCCAGCGCGCATCGGTGATTGCCATCGACGTGCCGAGCGGCCTTGACGCTGACCGCGGCATATGGGTGGGCGCAGTGCCCGGCGTGCAGGCCGCAACCACGATCACGTTCATTGGCGGTAAACCCGGCTTGTTCACCGGCGTCGGCTGCGATGCGGCCGGTCGGGTCTGCATCGAGCCGATCGGCGTCGCGCCCGGACCTTACGCCGGAACCCTGCTGTCGCCGGCGGACTTTCCGAAGTTGCTCAAGCCGCGCGCCCGCAGTTCGCACAAAGGATCCTATGGCAACGTTGCCGTGGTCGGCGGCAATATCGGCATGGTCGGTGCGGCCCTGCTGGCGGGTCGGGCCGCGCTGCATCTCGGTGCCGGCCGCGTCTATGTCGACTGTATCGGGGCGCCGGAGTTGCGCGTCGATCCGCTGCAACCCGAGCTGATGTTCCGGCCTCTGGGGGGCCTGACTGAACTCAGCGCATGCACGGTTGGCTGTGGCATCGGTAACGACGAGTTGGCAATGGTGACACTGGCCCGCGCTCTCGCCCTGAATGTGCCGCTGGTGATTGATGCCGACGCACTGAACCTTCTGGCCGGCCATGATGCGCTGGCCGCGGCCTGCGCCGTGCGTCGTGCGCCGACCGTGCTGACCCCGCACCCACTGGAAGCGGCGCGCCTGCTCAATACTGAATCAACAAAGGTGCAGGCCAATCGCATCGGCCATGCGCTCGAACTGGCGCAACGCTTTGCTGCGTTGGTCGTGCTAAAGGGCGCTGGCAGCATCCTCGCGCGCGCGGACGGCCGCTACGCCATCAACCCAACTGGCTCGCCGGCGCTGGCCAGCGCCGGT
>JBFINI010000054.1:0-12286 GCA_041611275.1 Burkholderiaceae bacterium | reverse complement strand
CGCCGCGGCTGCGGTCCACGGTCGTCACACCGCCGACCGGGCCAACGACTGTCTTGTCGACCAGGCTGTCAGCACCGCGCGTGCGGTCGACAGACTTGGTTCGGCCATTGGGGCCGGTGACTGTCTTGTCGACGAGTCCATCGGCGCCACGGCTGCGATCCACCGTGCTGACGCCGCCTCTCGGGCCGACGATGATCGCGTCGACGTTGCCGGCACTGTCGCGATGACGGTCGATGGTCGTCGTGCCGCCGCGGCGGTTTGTCCGGGTCGAATCGACCAGCCCATCGGCGCCGCGGCTGCGCTGCACCGAGCGCACCTGCTCGCCCTTGGCCGCGGCACCGCGCTCGCGCGCCTGCGCCGGCATTGCACCCACCGCCAGCGCTGCGGCCACGGCCACCGCCGTCAAGGTCGAACCCAGGATTGCCTTGCGCATTGTCTGCTCCATGTTCACTCTCCGTTGCTCGTGGTTGGAAGAAAGACGGCGCACGTTCGAATTGCGCACCACCGGAGGCGAACACTAGGGGCGCACGGCGTTCACATGTGCTTCAGACCTGCCAGAGTTGTTGCCGGATGTTGCCTGCCACATCCGGAAGGGTTAGCCGATCCTGGCGCCTTGCTCGACCAGCAGCGCGCGCAGCAGCGAGCGATGGCAGCGTGATTCATCCGCGCAGTAGCAGCCGACCGAGAAGTTGGCGCCATGCGATAGGGCGGCGAGCAGGGCGATCGTGCGCACATGGTCGGGCGCAGCCATCTCGGCGCGATATTTTTTCGCGAACGCCTGCCAGTCCTTGTCCGTCGCAGCCGCCAGGCCGAGCTTCATCGTCTGCGCACTCGGCGCGAGGTTCGGAAACCACACGTCGTACCAGTTGTCCGCGGCGAACTGCGTCTTCGGCACGCCGCGCGGTGGCCGTCGTACCGTGCCGATTCGCAGACCTTCGTCCTTGGCGCGCTGGGACCCCAGCCGCACCACGCGTATCGCCATCGCTGCCTCCGTTGCTCGAACGAAAAAACGCCGGCCGCACCGACGTCGGTGGCCGGTCAGCCAAGCAGGGCTCGGGCGTACAGCACCAGCAACCCGATCGCGGCGCCGACCAGGGCGATGAACGTCGTCGCCATGCCAACGACGCGGTACCGATAATCCTCCTTGACGCGGCTGACGCCGTGCGCGTGCACCAGCCTGCCGAGCAGCAACGATGCGCATAGCGCATGCAGCAGCGCGCCCGGCGCACCCGCCAGTTCGAGCATGAACACCAGCAGCAGCGTGATCGGCACGTACTCGGCGAAGTTGGCGTGCACGCGCATCGCGCGCAGCATCTGCCTGTCGCCGCCATCGCCGACGGCGATGCGCAGATTGCGCCTGATCCGCAACGTGCGCACGCTCAGCGCGAAGAAGAAAAGGCCGAGCAGCGCGGCATAGAACGGGGTGATGTTCATCGGTGTCGGCATCAGGGATCAGTCGGACCGACCGAGTTTACCGACCCACCAAGACGCGACCGTGGCCAGGTGCAGGCGATCGTTGGAGACAATGCACGTCGGGCCGAGCAGCGCGCCTTGATGACTGGATCCGGTGACCGTCGCGGCGGCGGAAGCGGCCTCGCTTCGTCACATTCTTAACGCTGGCGAACGAAGCGCTGCCGATTGCCCGGCTTCCAGGTCCTGCCGCCGTCGTCCGTGGTCTCCATGCGCGAGTCGAAGGCATCGGCCGCAACATTGAACCGGGTGAAGCGGAGCCGTACTTTTCCGCCCGCCGCCGTCGCGAATTCCTGTGAAGTTCGCTGGTCGCCGCCGAGCGGCCCGGTCATCGTCCACAGCTTGCCGTCGGCAGCGACCGATAGCATGATGATCTGCCGCGCCTGCTCGTTGATGAAGAAAAGGATGGCGGCGGTCTGCTGCAGCGCCGGGATGTCGCTCTTGCCCGAGACGACACGGTCGGGCACCACCCAGGCAAACTCGTACGTGCCCTCGACGGCTCGCGCCAACGAGCCATCCGGCTTGAGGAATTCCGTCACCGTCCTCCAGCGGCCGATCGCGTGGCGCAGTTCCTCGACCGAGGTCTGCAGCGCTGTATCGACCGTCGCGACATCGGCGGCTGGCCGCGCCACGCACGGCATGACTAGCAGCCAGACCAGAAGCGCGCGGAGCATGCGAAGGTGTCGTGCGACCGGACAGTGAGAAGCGCGCATTGCCGTCGATGATCGCCGGAGTGCCGCGCGACCTACCGCGGCGCCGGTAGGCGCATCGCCTCGCGGCGCGCCAGGCTCTCCGGCGGCCAGTGTTCGGCAGCGCGGTAATACTCGGGCACGGCGCACGCGCCGGGCGGCAGCACGACCCAGGGTTGCTTCGAGGCGGTGTGGATGTGAATGTCCGGCGGCAGATGATCGGGTTCGTCGAGCGTGCCGACGCGGATGAAACGCACCGCGTCACCGGCACCCGCATAGTTGCTCCACACCGCGACGCGGCAGCGCGGGCAGCGAGCGATCTTCTGTCCCTTGCCGCTCGCCGACGGCGTGTCGACGACTTCGACCTCGCCGTGCAGCAGGTCCACGCGGTCGGCCTCGATCAGCGCGTTCAGTGCGAAAGCGGTTCCGGTTTCCCGCTGGCACCAGCGACAGTGGCAACAGTGCACGAAGAGCGGCGTCGACGTCATCCGGTAGCGCACGTGGCGGCAGGTGCAGCCGCCGTCGAACGTTCTGGTGTCAGGGCTCATGTCGCGAGTCTCCTTGTGTCACGTTGCATTGGCTCGACGTGTGGCGCTTCAAGCGTTGAATCCGGCGCCGGCGCGGACAAATGCCTCGACCAGTGACGCCGGTCGTCCCTGCAGCGCGGCGCGTTCCGGCTGGAACAGCGTGGCGACGAAGAAGCGGTGTTCGTCAAGCTCGACTGCGCGAACGTCGCCGTTGTCGTCGTGCGCCGTGGCGCGCAGCGGGCCGGCAAGCAGGGTGGCCTGGAACTGCGCATTCAATCCGTAGCGGCAACGGTAGCCTTCGACGGTCTGCAGGGCGTCGTAGGCGGCGGCGATGCGCGAGCCCGGCACGAAACGAACAGTGTCGGTGGTTTCGATCAGCGCACAGGCCAGCGGTGTGATGACCGCGCGCGCCGCCGCGGCGTTGGTTTCCGCGTGATCGGCATCGCGCCAACCGAGCACGTTGCGCGCGTATTCGACGATCACGTGCTGGAAGCCGCCGCAGGTGCCGAGGAAGGCGATGCCGTTTTCTCGTGCATGGCTGATCGCCAGCAGCGCGCCCGCCATGCTCCGGTACGGGCTCGCTGGCACGCACCACACCGCATCGAAGGACGCCAGCCGAGCGGCGGAATCGATCGACTCGGTCGCCACCCACTCGTGGTGCACGTCGACGCCTGCTGCTGCGCCGGCGCGGCCGAGTGCAAGCGCAATCGCCTGGTGCGCCGGTACGGTTGCGTCGACATCGCCGATGAGGCCGACCGTGATCCGTTTCTTCATTGCCGTGCCGCTCCGGACCGAATGCGCGGACCTCTCACTGCGCGTACTTCGCCACGCCCTTTTCGTTCCATTCGATGCCCTGGCCGGGGCGGTCGGGAACGACCAGCTGGCCGTCCTTCAGTTCGAACGGTTCGGCCAGGATCGGGTCGGCCCAGTCCTGCCATTCGAGCCAGTGCGCGCTCTCGGTCACCCGCATCAGCTGCGCGGCGATCTCCGGATACAAGTGCGTCGACATTGGAACGCCGGCGGCGCCGGCGATCGCCGCCGCGCGCAGCCAGCCGCTGACGCCGCCGATGCGCATCAGGTCGGGCATCACGTAATCGCCCGCGCCGGAGCGCAGCGCCAGGTACAGTGCGCGCGGGCCGTAGAAGTTCTCGCCGAGTTGTATCGGCGTCGCCAGTTCGCGCGTCAGTTGCGCGTAGCCTGGAAGGTTGTCATAGGCGATTGGCTCCTCGAACCAGTAAAGGCCGGCATCGTCGAGCGCGTGGCAGCGCAACAGTGCATCGCCGAGCGAAAGTCCCTGGTTGAAGTCGCACATCAGTTTCACATCGGCGCCGACCGCATCGCGCACGGCGGCGATTGCCGCCAGATCATCGGCGAGTCTCTCGCGGCCGAGCCGCATCTTCAGCGCGGTGAAGCCGCCTTCGGCAACGAGTGCATTCGCCTCTTCGGCCAGCGTTTCGACCGGAGTCAACCACAGGCCGTTGCTGTTGTAGGCCGGCACTGGCCCGATGCTGCCGCCCAGGTACTCGGCCAGCGGCAGGTCGGCGGCCTTGGCCAGGGCATCCCACGCCGCCATATCGAGGCCGGAAATGGCGATCAGCGTCACGCCTTCACGGCCAACGAGGTGCGTCGCGCCGACGCCGCGGCGGTAGGCATCGAACGGCGCCACCGGCTGGCCGGCCGCCGCCTGCGCGAGGTCGTCGATCAGGGGCACCAGGTAGCGCGCTGCCGACTGCAGGTACGGTTCCAGATAGCTGTGGCCGACCACGCCTTCGTGCGTGTACAGGTCGATCAGGATCAGCGGCCAGTCGCGGAACACGCCGACCTTGGAAACGATCGGCCGCTGCAGCGGCAGGACCACCGGCCGTACGCGAACCCCTTTGACTGTCAGCTTCGCTCGCCTCATCGTCGGGACTCCTTTGGCAACGGGGCCGTCTGGTTGACTCAAGGCGCTGCGGTTCCGCCGGCCTCGACCGCTCGCGCCCTGCGCAGCAGCAGCCGCCTGAGCAGTCCGGCCAGCGCAAACAGCCAGACCGTGAACGCCACCCAGATCATCAGCTGCGAAATCCATTGCAGCGGCGGAAAATCGGCGGTCAGGCCAAGCCGCGCGCTGGCCACCGCGTACATGCCGAGAGGAAAGACAAAGCTCCACATGATCGGTTCGTAGCGGATCGGCAGCCGGTTCGCGCCGTGCTTCCAGAAGCCAAACAGAACCAGCATCGGGATCCACCAGGTGCCCCAGGCCCAGATCATCAGCGTGATGCCGTCGATGAACGCCCGCTGCGCAGCGAGGAAGGGCAGGCGCGGGTCCTCGGTCAGCAGCGTGGTGCCGGCATTGGCCGTGATGGCGGCCGCACCCATGATCACCCATAGCAGCGGCGAAATGTCGGCGGGCTTCAGCGCCAGGAAGAAGATGCGATAGCAGAACAGTGTGATGAAGATGAAGTAGAAGATGAGCCCGAGTCCCCACAGCATGTGCACCTCAACCATCATGTAGCCGGCGTAGGCGCCGAGTTCGGGCGCCAGCCGCGCGCCGAGCAGCACCAGCGACTGCGTGCCGACGATCGCGATCAGCCAGCCGCCGTGCACGATGTTGACGTTCTGCTCGTGGGTAAGAAAGGTCAGGACGCTGAAAGCGAGATACAGCAGCGTGCACCACGCGACGAAGGCGAAGATCCAGCAGGCCAGCGCCCATGCGGTGTGGCCGCGATCGAGCAGCAGCAGGCCGACGATATCCGTTGCCGCCACCAGCGTGAAGAACGAGAAGACCATTCGCGGATTGAGCAGGTCGTCGCGTACCGCCGTTGCGAACAGAACCGCGCGCGCCGCACTGAGGACCAGCAGCGTGAGCCAGGCGCCCAGCGCGAAAACATACAGCGCCTCGGCGAGAACATCGAAGTGCAGGGTCTGGAAGCCGATCGAGATGATGCCGCTGGCCATGATCATGGCGAAGTTGCCCGGATGCAGCACCCGCAGTGTGAGTCGGGGTGACGACATGCTCGCGGCCCTACCGTCGCGACCAGTAATTGCGCATCAGCTCGTTCGACCAGGCGGGTTGTCGCAATTCGCCGCGCGGCAGAAACTCGGCCATGACGGGCTTGATGTCAAGCACCGGCGTGCCGTCGATGGCGTCCAGTTCGGCGACGGAAAGCTCGCAGGCGTCGATGCGCAGGATGCGGCAAATCGTGCTGCCGATGCGGTTCGGACGGTTCTTGCCTCGCTGCGCAAAGATGCCGACCGTCGGCCAGGCTGGATTGTTCCGCGGGTGACGCGCGCCGGTAACGATGCGCGCGGGCTCGACCTCGTGAAACACGAAGATGATCTCCGCGTGCGAGAACGCGTCCAGTCCTTGCAAGGCTTCGGCGGCGAACCCGTCGGCAAGCGCGATGCGGGCCTGCTCGCCGCCCCAGTAATCGTCTTCGGCATGCGGGCGCGCTGCACGGACATGACCTACCGGCTGCATGGTGAACTGCACGGCCAACTCTCCTATCGGCGTCAACGCCGAAGCACAGCGAATCCAGTCTAGAAACGCAGCCGACCCGGGTCAAAGCAGCCTGGCGCGCCGCCTCGCTACTTCATTCTCGAATTCAGCTTGATGCGTGGTCCGGCCACCATGAAGTGGCCGTAGCCCTGATGATGCAGCGTGCGCGGTTCTCTCACGGCCGGGTCGACCCAGGCCTTGACCACTTCGAGCACGAACAGGCAGTACCGCTTCACCAGACCGGTATCGGCTACTCGACATTCGAGATTCGCGAAACATTCGTCGATCAGCGGCGCGCCGACACGCATGGCTGTCTTTGGTGTCAGGCCGAACCTGGCGAACTTGTCGACCTTCGCGCCCGATGTATTGCCGCAGCCTACGACCTGTTCGGCCAACTTCACCGTAGGAACGGCGATCACGCACTCGCCGCTCGTTCGCAGCAGGCCGAAGGAATAGTTGCGGTTGCTGATCACGCAGCCCACCTGCGGTGGTTCGAACTCGAGCATGGTGTGCCAGGACATCGCCATCACGTTCGGGCGCTTGCTGCCGGCGGTTGTCAGCAGCACTACCGGTCCCGGTTCGAGCAGACCGTAGACCTTGGTCAGCGGATACGTTCTTCTCGACATCGGGCCACGTGTTCTCGATCGAGGGCGATGCCAATATGCTCCGCCGCCGGCACCGGATGCAAGCCCCAGACCCGGCAGCTAGCCGGCGAACGCGCGCCGCAGCGCTGCGATGTCGAACTTCTTCATCCGCAGCATCGCCTGCGTCGCGCGCTGTGCCCGATCATGATCGGGGTCGCTGATCATGTCGATCAGCGCCGTCGGCACGACCTGCCATGAGAGGCCGTACCGGTCTTTGAGCCAGCCGCACTGCTGCGCCTTCTCATCGCCGCCGGCAGAAAGCCTGGTCCAGTAGTAGTCGACTTCGTTCTGCGTTTCGCAGCGGACCTGCAGCGAGATCGCTTCGTTGAATCTGAACACCGGGCCGCCGTTGAGCGCTGTGAAGGCCTGCCCGTCGAGTTCGAAGGCCACTGTCATCACCATTCCCGCCGGCCGGCCATGGATCTCATGCCCGGCCTCGCCGTAGCGGATGATGCTGACGATGCGCGAGTTCGCAAAGACGCCGGTGTAGAACTGCGCTGCCGCCTCGGCCTGCTCGTCGAACCACAGACATGGCGTGATCCTGTGAATGTGCGGCATGGTGTCCTCGTTCGAGTCGGTGAAACACGATGGATGTGCGGGCTGAGCTCCGTGCGGGTCGATCCTCGGGGCGGAAAACCCGATGTGCTTCTTCGTTGCCGGCATCGCTGTTCACTGCGGAGTTGACGCGGAGTCAGTCCGATCGGGTAGATCGCCGGCAATTGCAGTCAAGGGCCATCGTCGTTCGCGCGGCCGCGTTCATTTCGTGGCCCGCGGCAACAGCAGCCATACGCCGCTCGCGACAAAGAGCAGGAACGCCACTGCGTAGCACCATTGCGCGGGCCCCGAATGCCCGACCGCTTCGATGTTCGTGGTCGCCTCGAACCATGACCAGAACGGAAACAGGAGGAGCGTCGCCAGGATGCTCAACGGCGCGGCAACGAGGATGATGCCCGCAAGGTGAAGGAGGAAACCCAGAGGGCGAGGCATTGACGCCGTCTCCCTGGCGCTTGCGCTAGGCCGCGCCCGGCGGCGGCTGATGACCGCCGGCATGCCGCATCGCCGGCAATCGAAGCGACAGCGCCGAGAGACACCAGCCAAGCGGCGGTTGCAACGCCTGGCCGGGGTCAGGTGCCTTTCGGTTCAAGCATGGCATGTCGTATGACGCCTTCGACATCTGATTCCGGAATGGCGTCCTGCTCGCGAAAATTGATGCAACCCTTGCCGGTCTTGAACTGCGGATGTCTTGCCTTGAATTTCGCGATGTGCGCGGCACTGCACGTATACAAAGACACATAGTTCTTCTGATTGGCGATCGCCACCCAGCCTTCGCCGCAGGCGTAGGTCGGCATCCGGTATTTCATGTCGACGACGGCCTGCGGAAAACAGCGCAGGATCAGCGCGTGCAGCGTTTCCATATGGGCCCGCCGCGATGCCGGCACTGAATCAAGATACTGGCGAACGTCCGTGTCCATGCTTGACGGATTTCCCCGGTTGGTCATCGCTTCAGGCTTCCGCTCGACAATTCGCCCGGCGGCCGGCCAGTCCTCATCAATGATGCCGTGGCGAACGGAAATTCGCTTGCCGCCACAAGCGAAATGCAATCATTGCGAACGGCACCTTCTTCCTCGGTGCCGAGCCGAACAATGGCGGCGCGAGACTTCTGATCGGTCCGGTCAGTGGTCATCTGGACACGAGCACACGAAATCAAGTCCGTCTTTCGGCCGCAGCGGGCATCAGTCGTCGACTTCACAGCACTGTTCGGGCAGACATGTAGAGGCCCAGTGCAATCAGGCTGATGAAGAACCAGCGCCGAAACGCCGCGGGCGGAATCTTGTCTCTCACCCGTAGGCCGATCTGCATGCCCAGCAGCGCCGGGGCGACGGCCAATAATGAGCTGCCTGCCGCGATCCACTGATACTTGCCGGACAAAGCCAGCGAGGCCGCCAGCGCGACGGTCGAGACCGTGAACGACAGCCCGAGGGCTTGAATCAGTTCGTCCTTGGGCAGATCGAGCGAGTTCAGATACGGCACGGCCGGGATGGCGAAGATGTCGGTGGCGCCGGTGATGAGACCGGTGACGATGCCGACCAGGGGCGACAGCCACCGTTCAGCGCGCGGCGGCACGGTGAAACGAGGAACGGCCAGGCCGATGGCGCCGTAGACGGCCAAGACCGTGCCGAGCGCGGCGCTGGCCAGCGAAGACCCGGTTCCCGTCAGGACGTTGATACCGAGCGCGGTGCCGACCAGGACCGCGAGCATCATCGTCGCAAGACGGCGGACGATTGCAGCCAAGTGTGGCCCGGCCGCGAGTTGCCAGACATTCGTGAACAACGATGGAACGATCAGCAGCGCTGCGGCAGCCGCCGGCGCCATGACCAGGCTGAGCAGGCCCATGGCCACGGTCGGCAGCCCCATGCCGGCGACGCCTTTGACGAAACCGGCCGCGACGAACGCGACTCCCACCAGAAGCGCGAGCGCGATCGGTTCACTCATGTCGGGCTGACGTTCAGCGTCCGCACTCGAGCACTCGGTTCGGGTTCGGCAGGCCCGCGCTCGTCGGGACGTGACGTGCGCGGCAGGCGATCGCGACGGCGCCGCGCAACCGAGCCGCCTAACCGCGCTTGCAAAAGCCAGCGCCGCAACGCACACCCGGCCGAAGAGAACGAAACGCCGCGCACGCGGTTTACTGTGCCGTTCTTCGCAACGGGCCGATGCAGTCCGCTCCGGCCGGCGAATCGCACTGGATCATCGTCTCGCGTGATGGGCTGAACAGGACGTACACGGTGCGCCGGCGGCCGGTGCCGTCTTCGGTCGAGCCTGCGCAATCCTGCCCGCCATCGTCCTTGACCGTCGTCATGGTCAGCTTGTAGCGGCCGTTCGGTTCCGGCGCCCACGACACCAGGTATGTGTTTTCGGTGTGCTTGTCGGCCCTGCGGATCGATGCGGTCCCGTCGTCACGATAAATGTACTGTTCCGAGCAGCCGTTCGATTTGCGCGTCCACTCCCATGTGCCGACGATCGAAGGCTGCTGGGCGAGGGCGCCCCGCGGCGCGCTCGCCAGCAGCAGGGAGAAAGTAATGACGGCAAGCGTTCGTCCGGCTTCGTTCACGGCGTTGTTCGGGTCACGTGAAAAAAAACAGCGGGCATGGGCAGGCCGGCAGCGCCGTCGACGTGCCAAGCGTCAGGCGTTCTTCCTGTCGCTGATGGCGGCGCAGTGTCCTGATCATCCGGGCCTACCGCGCATGCCTTCGTTAGGCGCCGCTGCCGGCGCCGGCGAGGTTACAGGCGCTTGAGAACGTCGAGCATCGCCGGCGAGACGTCCGTGTGGTGATGGACGAGTTTCCATGCGCCGCCTTCGCGCCGATACACGTTGGTCACACGATGCTCGATGCTGACCTGCGTCCCGGCGATCTTCAGTTGACCGTGCTCGACGCCCAGTTCGTAGGCCATGTCCCCGGCGGCCTGGATCTGCTGGTCTTTCAGCCCGATCTTCCCTTCCGAGGAAATCTTGGCCACTTTCGCGAACGATCCCCCGACCGCATCCCAGCCGACCTCGCGGCCGCCGATCGGGTGCATCGCGGTCACGGCGGCGCCATGCGACCAGACGTCTGCCATCGAGCCACTGTCGCCATTGGCCATGCGGTTCAACGCTGCATAGAACTGCTTCGATGCTTCGCGGATGTCGTTGTCTGCTGACATGAACCATTCTCCTTTCATGAATGCCCTGGTGGGGCGTGCGGAGCGATCGGCAATGCGTCGCCCCGGCCATAGACGATAACGATTCGGGTCTGACGGTGAACGCAATGGGCGGGTCGGTGACCTCCTTCTTGAATGGGCTTGCGCGTGAGCCGCAGGCGCCGGGACTCGGCATGCGCCTGACCAGCCACGTTCGATGTCCTTCGAAAGCCGGGAAGGCGCGATCAGCGGCAACGGCAGGCGGGCAGGTGTAGCACGTTGCGCGCAAGCGGGCTATTGCATCGGGTGCTTCTGGAAGAATTCCCACATCAGGTCGTTGGCGGTGATGTCCCGCGTGGACGTTCCGAGAAAACGCATCGGCGGTTCACGGCCCGGCCAGGTGTGGCCACCGCCTTCGATCTCGACCAGCACGACCTCGGTCCCGTCCCTTCCCGATCCGTAGGTTTTTCGGGTGATGGTCGTGCCATCATCAGCCGTGTCGGGCAATCGCGTGATGACCGGTTCCGTGCGACAGCCGTTAAATCGCACCCACGTTCGAATCGAATGCTCGACGGAGTAGAACTCGGTTCCGGAAACCCCTTCGCCCTTGCCGCCGGCAAACGGCGCGAACCTGTCGTCGGTCCCGTGGAAATGGATCACCGACACCGGCCGCTGGGGATCGATGGTCTGCATTCCCATCGGGCCGCCTACCGGCGCAATGGCCGCGATCCGGTCCGATAGTTCCGCCGCGAGGCGATACGCCATGATGGCGCCGTTCGACATGCCGGTCGCAAAGACCCGCTTCTCGTCGATATTCACGTGCCGGGCCAGATCGTCGAGGATCTTCCGCGTGAACTCCACGTCGTCGATCCCGTTGCGCATCGCGTAGCCGCAGCAGTTGCCGCCGTTGAAGGTGAGTAACCGTTTGAAGCGGCCGGTCCCGTTCGGATAGACGACGATGAAACCGGCGGCGTCGGCCTTGGCATTGAGACCGCTCGTCTCGGCCATGTTCTGCGCATGGCTGCCGCCGCCGTGAAAGGCCAGCACGACCGGCATCGGTCTGGCGCGATCGAGCGCTGTCGGAACGTGGACCAGGTAACTGCGTTCGATGCCGCCGGCCATCAACGCCCGAGCCGGCATTTCGGTTGCCCGGGCCGGGCCGCAAAGCGCCAACGCGGCGCAGATCGTCAGCTTGGCGGCCGCGTGCCCCAGTGCACCGCGCCGCCCATCGTGCACCGGACGTCGCATGCGGCTTGCGGAATCCAGTTGCATCTGCGGCGGAACCTGCATTTCGGCTGTGCAGTGCCCGCCCAATCCTGCGCAGCGCCCGGACTCAGACCTGTGCACGAAACGCGGAAAAGTGATTCGCCAGGCGCATCGCATGGGCCTGCGCGGTTTCGGATCTGCTCAACTGACCATAGGCGAGAAGCGGGCGCAGCGGCTGCGACCACCTGGCGGGTGCGAGCGCCTCAGCGTGTGCCAGGCGATCCGGTTCGCGCAGCGCTTCGTCCAGCGACCTGAAAAGCAACCGGCGATCGTTCGCGGGCGCATCCCGGCAGCCGGATGTGACGGCCGCCAGCAGGCTTGCCGGCAGAGCAGCGGCGGTGCCGGCGAGAAGCGTTCTACGGGCAGGATCATGCAACGATCTCATTTCTCGTGCTCCATGCCGCGCGGCCGCAGGGGACTTGGCGACGGTCGCGTCGAGGACATCGTCAACCGGCTGGCGCGGTGCGCCAAAGCCACCCATAGATCGCCGCATAAACCGCCAGGTTCCAGGCCACGATCGTTACCCCGGCGACGAGT
>JBFINI010000053.1:0-12321 GCA_041611275.1 Burkholderiaceae bacterium | reverse complement strand
GTCCGATTCATCGGCCTCGACGACGATGTAGTCGCCACTGCCGAGCCGGGCGTGACTGCCGGCCGAATTCAGCCGCCCGCCGATGACGAATGTCGGGTCAAGTCCGCCGGCAGCCAGCACGCTTGCCACCAGGCTGGTGGTGGTCGTTTTGCCATGCGTGCCAGCGATGGCGATGCCCTGCTTCAGCCGCATGAGCTCGGCCAGCATCACTGCGCGCGGCACCACCGGAATGCGGCGGGCGCGCGCGGCGATCACCTCCGGGTTGTCGCCGCGCACCGCGGTCGAGGTCACCACCGCGTCGGCGCCGGCAATGTACTCGGGCGAGTGACCACGCGTCACCCGCGCACCGAGCCGCATCAACCGGCGCGTCACGCTGTTCTCGACAGCGTCCGACCCGGTAACCGTGAAACCGAGATTCAGCAGCACCTCGGCGATGCCGCTCATCCCGGCGCCGCCGATGCCGACGAAATGGATATGCCGCACGGCGTGCTTCATCGCCCGGCCTCACTGGCGATGTGCTCGATTGCATCGGCGACCACGCGTGTTGCGTTGGGTCGGCCGAGCGCGCGCGCGCACTCGGCCACAGCGTGCAGCTGCTCACGCGTCAACCCGCGCAGCACGTCGGCCAGCCGCGGCGCCGTCAGGTCCGACTGCGGCAGATGAATCGCTGCGTCATGCGCAGCCATGAACTCGGCATTGGTGCGCTGATGCGCGGTGGTCGACACCACCAGCGGCACCAGGATTGCGGCCACGCCGGCAGCGGTCAGTTCGGTCACGGTGATTGCGCCGGCGCGGCAGATCACGACATCGGCCTGCGCATAACGTTGCGCGATATCGTCGATGAACGGAATCACCTCGGCGTCCACGCCCGCCGCGGCGTAAGCGCTGCGGGTCGACTCGACATGCACGGCGCCGCACTGATGGATGACCTGCGGCCGCGAGTGCGTAGGCAGCAGCGCCAGCGCCGGCGCCACCGTCTCGTTCAGCACGCGGCTGCCGAGACTGCCGCCGATCACCAGCAGATTGAGCGGCCCTTCGCGGCGCGCGTAGCGCTCTGCTGGCCTCGGCAATGCTGCAATCGGCTCGCGCACCGGGTTACCGGTTACCAGACCGCGGTCGCCCGCGAGTTTGGCGGCGGCGCCGTCGAAGCCGCAGAACACCGCCGCCACCAGCGCACGCAGCATCCTGGTGGACAACAGGGGCGCGGCGTCAGCATTGAGCAGCGTCAACGGCACGTTGGCCATCGCCGCCGCCAGCCCGGCCGGCACGGCCACATAGCCGCCGGTGGAAAAGACCACCGCCGGTTTGCGGTTGCGCAGCGCCGCGCGGCTCTGCAATAAGGCGCGCAACAGGCGAAAGCCGCCGAGCAGCAACGCAGTGATGCCCTTGCCGCGCAGGCTCGAGAAATCGATCGCATCGAAGACGAAGCCGCGCGGCTCGATCAGTGATCGCTCCATGCCGGCGCGCGTGCCCAGCCAGGACACCGACCAGCCGCGGCTGCGCAGCATTTCGGCCACCGCCAGCCCGGGCATCACGTGCCCGCCGGTGCCTGCCGCCACGACGACCAGATGTCTCATCGGGCCCCCTCGCCGCGGCGCGCCTGGGAATCGCCCCCGCAACGGCCCGCTGCGCGCGGCGAAAAACCTTCGCGCTGCGCGCCGTCCCACACGGGGCGGCGTGAACGCCTTCGGAGTTTCCGGGCGGCGCTCATGCCCGTCCTCCGCGCATCAGGATGCGGTTCTCGAAGTCGATCCGCAGCAGCAGACCGATCGCGACGACGGTCGACAGCATCGCCGAACCGCCGTAGCTCACCAGCGGCAGCGTCAGGCCCTTGGTCGGCAGCAGGCCGCTGGCCACGCCGATGTTGATGAAGGACTGCACGCCGAGCCAGATGCCGATGCCCTGCGCAACCAACCCGGCAAATGTGCGATCCAATGCCACCGATTGGCGTCCGATTTCGAAGGCCCGCTTGGTCAGCCAGTAAAAGGCGACGACCACCGCCAGCACGGCGATCAGGCCGAGTTCCTCGGCGATGACGGCCATGATGAAGTCGGTGTGTGCTTCGTTCAGGTAGTGCAGCTTCTCGACGCTGCCGCCGAGCCCGACCCCGAACCATTCGCCGCGCCCGAAGGCGATCAGCGAATGGGTGAGCTGATAGCCCTTGCCCAGCACGTGTTCCTTGCCCCACGGATCAAGGTAGGCAAACCAGCGCTCGAGTCGATACGGGGCGACCCAGATCAAGCCGATTGCACCGACGGCCAGCACCAGCGACACGCTGACAAACAGGCGGCCGTTCAGGCCACCGAGGAAAAGGATGCCCATGGCGATGACGACGATGACCACCGCCGCGCCCATGTCGGGCTGCAGCAGCAGCACGCCGGCAACTGCGGACATCACCGCGCCGATCGGCAACAGGCCGCGCTTGACGCTGTGCATGTAGTCCTGCTTGCGCACCGTGAAGCCAGCGGCATAGAGCACGCAGGCGACCTTCATCAGTTCCGACGGCTGCAGGTTGAACATCCCGAGCGAGATCCAGCGGCGCGCGCCGAGCGCACCGGTGCCGACGCCCGGAATCAGCACGACCGCGAGCAGCGCGAAGGCGACAAAGAATGCCCATGGCGCAAGGCGCTGCCAGCGCGCCATCGGCACCGAAAACGCGGCCAGCGCCGCCAGCAGCGCCACCGACAACGCGAACAAGTGGCGCAGCAGGAAGTGCGTCGGCGTCACCTTGTAGCGGGTCGAGTCGGCCAGCGTGATCGACGCCGAATACACCATCACCACGCCGAGCAGCACCAGCGCTGCGGCCGCCAGCAGCAGCGGCAGGTCGATGCGGTCGGTGCCGCGCACGGCGGCACGCGACGAGCCGAAGCCACCAAGAGCGAGCAGGCCGCCGCCGCTCGGTGAACGTCCGCCGCGGCCGGCCCTGGCGTCACCAGCCGTCATGCGGTCGAACAGCCCTCCTAGCATGGCTGCCCCGCTTCGAGCGCCCGTTCGTGCACGGCCGCGGCGAACACTTCGGCGCGGTGCCCGTAGTTGCGGAACATGTCGAAGCTGGCGCAGGCCGGCGACAGCAGCACGGCATCCCCCGCCTGCGCCTGTTCGGCGGCCAGCGTGACCGCCTCAGGCAACGATGCCGCGCGCAGCACCGGATAGGCAGCAGGCGCGCCGCCAATCGCCTGTTCGATGCGTGCGGCATCGCGGCCGAACAGCACCACGGCACGGGCGACGCGCGCCAGCGGCGCCGCCAGTGGCGCGAAGTCCTGCCCCTTGCCGTCACCACCGAGGATCACTACCAGCCGCAGCCCTTCGGCGCCAAGCCCGTCGAGCGCAGCAACGGTGGCGCCGACGTTGGTGCCCTTGCTGTCGTCGTAGTAGTGCACGCCAAGGATCGTGGCGATCAGCTGCACCCGATGCGGCTCGCCTTGATAGCTGCGCAGTGCGTGCAGCATCGGCGCCAGCGGGCAGCCGATGGCTCGCGCCAGGGCCAGCGCGGCCAGCGCATTGCCGGCGTTGTGCCGGCCTCTGATCGCCAGCGCCTCGGCCGGCATCAGCCGATGCACGTACAGCGGCTCGGCCATCAGCCACGCCTCGGCATCAGCCCGGCGCCGGCGAGATCCGTACGACAGGTCTTCCGCGTAGGCGAGCCAGGTCACACCCCCGTCGACCACCAGGCCGTATTCATCCGCCTGCGCCGGCGCCTGCAGGCAGAAGGTGACCACCGCGGCATTCTTCTTGGCCAGCGCGGCGACCACCGCATCGTCGCGGTTGAGCACCTGCACGGTGCGCGGCGCGAAGATGCGCGCCTTCGCCTTGACATAGGCCTCGAAAGTGCCGTGCCAGTCGAGATGGTCCTGCGAGATGTTCAGCACGGTCGCCGCATCGCAGGCCAGCGAACGCGTGGTCGCCAGCTGGAAGCTGGACAGCTCGAGCACCCACGTGTCGGGCAGGCTGTTCGCGCGCAGTCGCTCACGCAGCGCATCAAGCGCGGGAGGCGAAATGTTGCCGGCCACCACGACCGAGCGGCCCGAGCGCTCGATCAGCAGGCCGGCGAGCCGCGCGGTCGTGGTCTTGCCGTTGGTGCCGGTAATGCCGACGACGCGTGGCGCATAGTCGCGGCTGGCTTTCAGGGCGGCGAGCGCGCGGGCGAAAAGCTCGATCTCGCCGACCACGTCGATACCAGCCTTCTTCGCCGCGGTGACGATCGCCGCTGCGGCCGAATGCGTCGGCGACAGGCCGGGACTAAGTGCCAGCAGCGTGGCGCCGGCGAGCAATTGCAGGTCGAACGCGCCGCCGGTGAACGTCACCTGCGGCAGTTCGCTGCGCAGCGCCGCCAGCATCGGCGGCTCGGTTCGCGTGTCAGCCACCCGCACGCTGGCGCCGCCGGCCGCCAAAGCGCGCGCCATCGCCAGCCCCGATTCACCGAGGCCAAGCACGACTGCAATCTGTCCGGCGACGTCGATCATCGGATCTTCAAGGTCGACAGACCGACCAGCACCAGCATGATGGTGATGATCCAGAAACGAACCACGACCTGGTTTTCTTTCCAACCGGACAGTTCGAAGTGGTGGTGCAGCGGCGCCATGCGGAAGATCCGCCGGCCGCCGGTGAGCCTGAAATAGGCAACCTGCAGCATCACCGAGATGGTCTCGGCCACGAACACGCCGCCCATGATGAACAGCACGATCTCCTGCCGCGTGATCACCGCGATGGTGCCGAGCGCGCCGCCGAGGGCGAGCGCGCCGACGTCGCCCATGAACACCTGCGCCGGATAGGCGTTGAACCAGAGGAAGGCGAGCCCGGCGCCGGCGATCGCCGCGCAGATGATCACCAGTTCGCCGGCACCGGGGATGTAGGGAAAGAACAGATAACGCGAGAAATCGGCGCGGCCGATCACATAAGCGAAAACGCCGAGTGCGGCGCCGATCATCGACGCCGGCAGGATTGCCAGGCCATCGAGCCCGTCGGTCAGATTCACCGCGTTGCTGGTGCCGACGATGACCAGGTACGACAGGATCACGAAGCCGAACACGCCCATCGGGTACGCGAAGTTCTTGAAGAACGGCACGATCAGATCGGAGCGACTCGGCAGGTCGAGCTCGAAGCCGCTCGCCGCCCACTGCCACATCAGCGGCAGCAGTTTTTCAGTGTTCGGCGAAGCGATCGCGAAGGCGAGATAAAAGGCGGCAATGAGGCCGATCATCGACTGCCAGAAGTACTTCTCCCGCGCGCTCATGCCCTTCGGATTACGGCGGACCACCTTGCGGTAGTCATCGACCCAGCCGATCCAGCCAAAGCCGAGGGTGACCAGCAGCACCACCCAGATGAAGCGGTTGGCCAGATCGGCCCACAGCAGCGTGGTCACGCCGATCGAAATCAGGATCAGCGCGCCGCCCATCGTCGGCGTACCCGATTTCGACAGGTGCGACTGCGGTCCCTCGGTACGGATCGCCTGGCCGATCTTCAGCTCCGTCAGCTTGCGGATCACCCACGGCCCGGCCAGCAGGCCGATGACCAGCGCGGTGGCCGCCGCCAGCACGGCGCGCAGCGTTAGGTAGGAAAAGACGTTGAAGGCGCGGATATCGCGCGCCAGGTATTCGAACAGTTCGAGCAGCATCTCAGTGCCCGCCCGGCCGCCCGAAGGGCACTGAGCGCCCCTGCGTGGGGCAGTGAACGAAGTGCGCGCGGGGCCCGTGCATGCTAGTGCGCTCCCGCCGTGGCCACGCCCAGCGCGGCGACCACACGTTCCATGCGCATGAAGCGCGAACCCTTGACCAGCAGCGTGGTGCCCGGCTGCGCCAGTTCGATCGCCCGGGCGATGAGTGCGTCGACCTCACCGAAATGTTCGGCGCCGGCGCCGAAAGCGGCGCAGGCTTCGCGCATCGCCTCACCGGTGGCCAGCAGTGTTTCGAGGCCGCGGCTCTTCGCGTAGATGCCGATTTCGCGGTGAAACTCAGCGCCCCGGCTGCCGACCTCGCCCATGTCGCCGAGTACCAGCAGCCGGGGCGCCGGCATCGAGACCAGCAGGTCGATCGCCGCCCGAACCGAGTCCGGATTGGCGTTGTAACTGTCGTCAATGAGTTCCGCGCCTGAAGCGCAGCGACTGCGCACGCCGCGGCCACCGACGGCGGCGAACATCGCCAGGCCGGTGGCAATCGCGTTCGGCGTGATGTCGATGGCCAGCGCGGCCGCGGTGGCGGCCAACGCGTTGTGCACGTGGTGCGCGCCAGGCACGGCAATACGCGTCTTGATCAGCCCGACCGGCGAGGCGATCTCGAGCACCGAACCGTCTGCCTGCAGCTCGAACTCGGCGGTCACGGTCGCATACGCTGCCCTTGCAAAATCGACAGTGCGCCGGGTACCGGCGAGCTGGCGCCAGATCGACGCGCAGGGATCATCGGCCGGAAAGACCGCCACCCCGTCCGGCGGCAAGGCGGCGATGACCGCACCGTTTTCATGCGCGGTGGCCTCGACGCTGCCCAGGAACTCCTGGTGCTCGCGCTGCGCGTTGTTGATCAGCGCCACCGTCGGCTGTGCCAGTTGCGCCAGGTAGGCAATCTCGCCGGTGTGATTCATGCCGAGTTCGAGCACGGCCGCCTTGTGTGTGGCCTTCAGTTCGAACAGCATCAGCGGCAGGCCGATGTCGTTATTGAAGTTTCCACGCGTGGCCAGCCGCCGTGCCGGTCCAAAGGCGCGCGCCAGGATGCTGGCCAGCATCTGCGTCACCGTCGTCTTGCCGTTGCTGCCGGCCACGGCGATCAGCGGCAGAGCAAAGCGCGCCCGCCACGCTGCCGCCGCCAGGCCGAGCGCACGCCGGCTGTCGGACACGACCACCTGTGTGAGCGGCGCCTCGACGGCCCGCTCGACCAGTGCGACCGTCGCGCCCTGCCGGGCGGCCTCGGCCACAAACGCGTGGCCGTCGAATCGTTCGCCGCGCAGCGCGACAAACAGACAGCCCGGCTTCAGCTGGCGCGTATCGGTGCACACGGCCGTGAAGCGCATCGCTGCATCGCCACTGACGGTGGCGCCAGGCACGCTGGCGGCGAGTTCGCCGGCGTTCAGCATGTCACCCCGGCCCGTGCGTTGAGCGCGGCGCGCGCCTGCTCGAGGTCCGAAAACGGCCGCTTCACGCCGCCGATCTCCTGCGTCACTTCGTGCCCCTTGCCGGCGATCAGCACCACGTCGTGGGCATCGGCAGCGGCCAGCGCATGGGCGATCGCCTCGGCGCGATCGACGATCAGCTCGACGTTCAGCCGCGTCGTCGCCCCGGCGGCAACGGCCGTCATGATCGCGGCCGGATCCTCGCCACGCGGGTTGTCTGAAGTAATCACCAGCCGGTCGGCAAAACGGCTTGCCGCTGCGCCCATCGGTGCGCGTTTGCCGGGATCGCGGTCGCCGCCGGCGCCGAAGACGATCCACAGCTTGCCGCCGCGAGCCAGCGTCTGCGGACGCAGCGCCAGCAGCGCCTGTTCGATCGCATCGGCAGTGTGGGCGTAATCGACGACCACCAGCGGCTCGGCGCCATTGCGCGAGCGCACGCGCTGCATGCGCCCGGGCGGCGGCAGCAATTGCGGTGCGGCCCGGCAGGCCAGTTCGAAATCGACTCCACAGGCCAGCACCGCGCCGATCGTTGCCAGCAGGTTCGAGACATTGAAGTTGCCGAGCAGCGGCACCTCGAGTCGCCGCTCGCTGCGTCCGAACAGCAGGGTGAACTCGAGGCCGTTTGGATTGACGCGGATATCGCGCGCGCTGAGCAGATGCGCCAGCCCCGAAGCCGTCGACGCGTCGAGCGTGCCGGCGTAGGTCGTGTACCCGGTGATGCGCAGCGCACCGGCATGAGCGCGCTCGGCCAGGCGGGCGAGCAGGCGTCGGCCGGCCGGATCGTCGAGGTTCAGCACCGCCGCGGTCAGCGTCGGCCAGTCGAACAGCAATGCCTTGGCCGCCTCGTAGGCCTGCATCGTGCCGTGGTACTCGAGGTGATCGCGTGTCAGGTTGGTGAACACCGCCACGTCAAAGCGCATGCCGTTGGCGCGGCCCTGCTCGAGGCCGATCGAGGAGACCTCCATCGCCAGTGCGCGGGCGCCGGCGTCGCGCAGCCGCAGCACTTCGCGCTGCAGGCTGATCGCATCGGGAGTGGTCAGCGGCGCCTCGGCCAGCGTCTCGCCCGGAAAACCGCTGCCCACCGTGCCCAGCGCCGCGCAGCGCGTACCGGCGCGCGCCAGCATTTGTGCGATCCAGAATGCAGTCGAGGTCTTGCCGTTGGTGCCGGTGATGCCGACGACCTGCATTGACTCACTCGGCAACCCGTAGTAACGCGCCGCCAGCTGCCCGAGCACGCGCCGCAGCTGCTCGACCGGCAACACCGGCAAACCGGCGTCCTGGCCGTCGAAGCCGTCCGCCTCGACCAGCGCCGCCACCGCACCACGGCAGCGCGCCGATTGCAGATAACGGCGGCCATCGTCGCCGCCGGCACCAGCCCCCGGAAAGGCAATGAAGATATCGCCGGGTTCGATACGGCGGCTGTCGAGCTGCAGATCGCCACGGCGCGCCGACGGCGCCGCGTGAGCGCGCAGCCAGGCCAGAATTTGCGCCACCTGGGCGTTCGGTCCAGTCACAGCGGCGCCTCGCGTGCCTCGGCATGGCGGCCCGCCACAACCGTCGGCGCACCGTCCGGCGGCACCTGCAGCGTGCGCAGGCTGCGCCCAACGACTTCGGCAAACACCGGCGCCGCAACCTGCCCGCCATAGAACTGGCCGGCCTCGGGCTCATCGATCATCACCGCGACGACGATGCGCGGATTGGACGCCGGCGCGAAGCCGGCGAACGAGGCGACGTAGTCGTTGACGTAGCGTCCGTCGCGCAGCTTGCGCGCGGTGCCGGTCTTGCCGGCAACGCGATAGCCGTCGATGCGCGCCCGCGGCGCGGTGCCCTCGTCGCCAACCGCCTTCTCCAGCATGCTGCGCAGTTCGGCGGCGGTTTGCGGGTGCATCGCCGGAATCGTCGCCGGCGGTGCATCAAGCTTGACCAGACTCAACGGCACCACATCGCCGTCACGTGCGAAAGCCGTGTAGGCGCGGGCCAGCTGCAGCAGCGATACCGAAACGCCATAGCCATAGGCGATGGTCGCCTGCTCGATCGGCCGCCATGCGGCCGGCGGGCGCAGGCGCCCGGCTACGGCACCCACCGCCACGCGCGGCGCCTGGCCAAAGCCGACCTTGGTGTACAGGTCCCACAGCGCCTGCGCCGGCATGTCGAGCGCGATCTTGGCGGTGCCGACATTGCTCGACTTGGACACCACCTCGGCGACGGTCAGCAGGCCGTGGGCATGCGCGTCACCGATCGTGCGGCCGCCGATGGTCAATCGGCCGGGCGCGGTCTGGATGCGCTGTTGCGGCGTCACCTGGCCCGTTTCGATTGCCGCGGCGATCGAAAACGGCTTCATCGTCGAGCCGGGTTCAAACGTATCGGTCAACACGCGGTTGCGCAGCGCCGCCTTGTTCCATTGGCCGCGCCGATTCGGATCGAAAGTCGGCCAGTTGGCCAGGGCCAGGATCTCACCGCTGCCGGCATCAAGAACGATCACTGCACCGGCCTTGGCCTTGTGCGCATCGATCGCGCTTTTCAGCGCCGTGAAGGCGATGAACTGGAGACGGCTGTCGATCGACAGCGTGACGTCGTTACCGTCGGCAGGCGTCAGCAGCCAGTCTTCTTCGATCACATTGCCGTAGCGGTCCTTGATCACGCGGCGGCTGCCGGTGCGGGCGGCGAGCACCGACTCCCACGCCAGTTCGACGCCTTCCTGGCCACGGTCCTCGACATTGGTGAAGCCGGTCACGTGCGCAACGGCCGGGCCTTCCGGGTAATGCCGCTTGAACTCGGGGCTCTGGTGAATCCCGGCCAGCTTCAACGCCTGGATCTTGCGGGCCACGTCGAGATCGACCTGACGGCGCAGAAACGTGAACTTGCGGTCGTCGTCAGCCAGCTTGCGCTTGACGTCGGCCAACGGCATTTCCAGCAACTTGGCGAGTTTCGCCAGCTGCTCGCTGCTCGCTTCGACGTCGTCAGGAATCGCCCAGATTGCCCGTGCCGGTACCGAAGCGGCGAGCACGACGCCATTGCGGTCGAGCACCTTGCCGCGGGTGCCGGGCACATCCAGCGTGCGCATGTAGCGCACTTCACCCTGGCGCTGCAGAAACGGTGTGCTAACTCCGCCTTGCAGGTAGACGGCGCGGATGGCCAGCGCCAGGAAGCCGCCGAAGAACAGCAGCAGCAGCAGGCGCGAGCGCCAGGCGGGCAGCTTGACCACCAGCAACGGATTGGCGGCGTATGAAACGCGGTCGGCCCGCGCCTTGGCACCGGCGCCATCGCCGCGCCGGCTCGAGGAACGCAACGCCTTGATCATCGGCGCGCCTCGGCGGTGCTCGTCGGGCCGACCGCGGCCGACTCCGGCAGGAAGATCATCTGCTTGCTTTCGGTCGGGCGCAGGCCAAGCTGGCGCGCGGCCTGCGCCACTGCGACCGGCTGCGCGGCTTTGCCCAGATCGATGCGCAAGCGATTGCCTTCGGCCTCAAGCTCCTTGGCCTGCAACTGCAACCGCCCCAGTTCGACGAACAGGCCGCGCGAGCGGTGCTGCGCCGTGACCAGCGACAAACTGGCCGCAACCAGCAGCGCAGCAAGCAGCACGATTGCAGCGGTTCCAACGGGTGTCTGTCGATTCATGACGCCACCGCGAAGGTGGTGCGCTCGGCGACGCGAAGCACGGCGGAGCGTGCACGCGGATTGGCGGCGGCTTCAGCGGCCTCGGGACGCAGGCGGGCCAGCGCACGCAGCCGGGGC
This sequence comes from Burkholderiaceae bacterium, assembly GCA_041611275.1. Lineage (GTDB taxonomy): Bacteria > Pseudomonadota > Gammaproteobacteria > Burkholderiales > Burkholderiaceae_F > JADJWR01. Next base: position 1,488 of record JBFINI010000053.1, on the reverse strand, counting down.
GGCGGCAGCTCCGAAGCGCGCAGCGGCAGACGGCCCAGTGCCCGTTCCGGATGGGCATGTCGATCGATGAACCGCTTGACCAGGCGATCTTCGAGCGAATGGAAGCTGATCACCACCAGTCGGCCCCCCGCAGCCAGCAAGAACATCGCCTGCTCAAGCACTAGCGCCAGTTCCTCGAGTTCCTGGTTGACGTGAATCCGTAAAGCCTGAAACGTGCGCGTGGCCGGATGCTGGGCCGCATCGCGGCGGCTGCGGACGGGGATCGCACCTGCCACGACCGCGGCCAGATCCCCGGTTGTGACAATGGGCCGCCCATCCTCGCGGCGAGCCACAATCGCCTTTGCAATCGGTGCAGCAAACCGTTCCTCGCCGTATTCACGAATGACTCGCACCAGCTGCTCGTAGGTGGCCGCGGCCAGCCACTGCGCTGCGGTGATGCCGTGCGAAGGATCCATCCGCATGTCGAGCGGCCCATCGCCGCGCCAGGAAAAACCGCGCATCGGCTCGTCGATCTGCGGCGATGACACGCCGAGATCGAGCAGCAGGCCATGTAGCGTCGTCACGCCCAGTTCCGCCAGCGTCGCCGACAGATGTGAAAAGGCTGTGTGCACAAAGTGAAATCGTCGATCGCTGATCGCCTCGGCCGCCGCCTGCGCCTGCGGATCGCGATCCAGCGCAATCAGCCGGCCGCGCGGCGACAGCCTCTGCAGGATCAGCCGCGAATGACCGCCACGGCCAAAGGTCGCGTCGACATACGTGCCCTCGGCATCGGTCAGCAGATGCTCGACGGCGGGCTCGGCCAGCACACTGCGGTGCGCCAGAGGCGCGTTTGGCTGCACGACCGGTGCTCACCCGCTCAGACCGAGAAATTGCCCGCAGCAACCAGACCACCGGCCAGCTGCTGCTGCTCGACTTCGCGCATCCGCGCCGGCTCCCAGAGCTCGAAGTGCTCGCCGACGCCTGACAGCATCACGTCGCGTTCGAGTCCGGCCGCCTCGCGCAGCTCGGGCGCAATCAAGAGTCGGCCGGCGTTATCAAGCTCGAGATCGACGGCGCTGCCGACCAGGATCCGCTGCATCACGCGGGCGTCGTAGCCCAGCCGCGAGAGTTCGTCGCGCTTGTGTTCCCAGCGCGGGCGCGGATAGAGCAACAGGCAACCGTCGGGGTGACGGGTCAGCGTCACCCGCCCTTCGCATTTGGTGTTCAAGGCGTCGCGATGCCGAGACGGGACAGATATGCGCCCCTTCGCATCCAGCGTCACCCTCGACAGCCCCTGAAACAAATCGACCCCCGCGTATGGGCAAGTCACCCGCAGCGACTGAAATTGCCGCCGCAGACCGGTGGAAGTCCCTCTTTATTCCACCGTATCCCACATTTCTCCACTGCGCGACTGTAGAGCAGCCTCTAGCGAGGGGTCAAGCGCAAACGGTGGTTTTTTTGCAGTCACAACAAGCACTTATCCACATCTTATGCACAACTTATGCACAG